>JAFSOM010000377.1 GCA_017447005.1 Oscillibacter sp. | reverse complement strand
GCCTTTATGGGCTTTGCGAACCTGTCTTGAATTTTCGCGGGCGCGGGAGCGTCCAGACTTAGAAACGGGGAGTTGGTATGGAGAAGAAAACGATTTGGAAACTGGCTGGCGCGGCGGTCGCGCTGGTTATCGTGACGGTTATCGCGGGCGCGTTCTCGGACGGGGGTTTGATGTACCACCTGAAAAACCGCGGGGCGCTCGGCCCGTTGACCCGTTCGGACATTCGTTATCAGAGCGTCGCGGCGCCGGAGCCTACCAGTCACGACGGCACGGTGAACGCGTCCGACTGGGCCGAAACGTATCCGTATATTGTGGCCTCTTGGGGCGATAACGCCAAAAACAGTTACGTCACCAGTTATCTGGAAGAGGACCCCTATCTCGTGAACATCTACGAGGGCTACGGCTTCGCCATTGATTACGGTAGCGCACGGGGACATGAATATTGCTTGGAGGATGTCGCGGCGACGCGCAGACCCCACCCGAAAGCAAATTGTCTGACCTGTAAGACGCCGAATTTCGCCAAACTGGTCAACGATATGGGCGTTGGCGTATACTCTATGGCATTCGATGAAGTCTTGGGGATGATGGAGGAGAGCGTAAGCTGTTACACCTGCCACGCGAACAACCCCGGCGACGGCGGTAAATTGACCGTGACGCACTCTTACGTAGTCAAGGCGCTGGGCGATTCCGTCAACGACATCAACCCCGGCGTGATGGCCTGCGGACAGTGCCACATTGAGTATCACTTCACCCCCGCCGACAGCGAAACCATGATGCCCTATCACGATGTTGCGGGCATGACCCCGGAGGCGATTCTCGACTACTACAACAGTATCGACTTCTACGACTGGGTACAGCCTAGCACGGGCGCGAAAATGCTCAAGGCGCAACATCCCGAACTGGAAACCTTCCTGCACGGCAAACACGCCGCCCTGCTCAACTGCGCCGACTGCCATATGCCCATTGAAATGGCCGACGACGGCACGGTTTATCACAGTCATATGTTGGTCAGTCCGCTGGAAAACGAAATCCTGCTGGAAACCTGCGTGACCTGTCACGGGGATACGGATATGGTCAGCTTTGTACGGCGTCTGCAAGCGCGGGTAACGGCGCGGGAGACGGAAGTCGGAAACGAGCTTTCCGCATTCAAAGACGCGCTTGCCGCCGCCGTGGAAGCGGGCAAGATGAGCGAAACGAAACTCGACGAAGTCCGGAACGTTTACCGCGAAGCGCAATGGTTCTTTGACTTCTGTTATGTGGAGAACGCCGAAGGCGCGCATAACTCCGAACTGGCGTTCCGCTGTCTGGACACCGCCGACGCCAAAATCGCCGAAGGCCTCGCGTTGCTGGGAACTTGACCGCAAAAGCGCGTTGCGATAGCGCGAAACGTAAAAATTTCAGACGGAGGGGCGCGGCGCCTCTCCGTCGCGGTTTCTGTAAGGAAAGGAATCATGACGAAAGCGAAAACTATACGGAAATTTCTTTCTTCCATGCGGTTCGCCATTTTCCTGTTGATACTGCTGGCGGCTTACTGCGCGTTGGCGAGCCTCGTCACGCAAGGGCAAACTTACGCATGGTACGCCGCGCATTACTCCGAGCGCACGGCGGCCCTGATTCTTACGCTTCATCTTGACGACGCGTTTCACAGTCTGTTGTTCATCCTCATAAACGCGCTTTTAATTCTCAGTTTGCTTTCCTGCAATCTGGTACGCTTCCCGTCGCTGTACCGTCGCGCCATACGGGACGCGGTTCCCGCGCCGAACGCCGCCTGTGACGCGGAAGCGATAGGAATACAAGACCCCGACGCCGTTTTCCATGCGTTCCGAATGCCGCGACCCCGGCGCGTGACGGCGGAGGACGGGCGGGAGCTTTTGTACGCCGTCAAGAATCGGGCGGGAATCTGGGGCGCGTGGATTTGCCACTTGGGAATGTTACTGCTGATTCTCGGTTTCAGTCTCGGACAGATAACCCATGAGGAATACGCGCTCTACGGCGTCCCGGGACAGACGCGCCTTGTCGGCGAAACGGGCCTTGCCGCCACGATTGACGATTTCCGCGTCGAACTCCGCGACGATGATACCGTCGAACAGTATACCGCCGACATCACGGTCACGGACGGGACGCGGAAAGAAAGCGCGTCGGTAAGCGTCAACAACCCTGCGCGGCTGTTCGGCCTGACGTTCTATCAGAACTCGACCGGATGGGCGGCGGACGTGGACATCACGAAGGACGGCGAACCCTTACAGCGTGAGATATTATGCGCGGGGGAATATCTGGGCGTCGCGGACAAGCCGGAACTCGTCGTATATTTCAACGCCTTCTACCCGGATTATGAGCTTGTCCCCGGCGAAGGGCCGCGCACGCGTTCCGGACAACTCAATAACCCCGGCTATCTCTACTCCGTCTACTACATGGGGCAAGTCCTAGGGATGAACGTCCTGATGAGCGGCGAGGAACTGACCATTGACGAATATACCGTGACGTTCTCAAATCCGCAAAGCTACACGCTGATTCAGGCAAAACGGGATTCTTTCGCGTGGCTTGCGCTTCTGGGCGGACTTATCGCCACATTAGGCTTATTTCTGGCGTTTTATATTCGCCCGGTGACGCTCTGGGCCGTCCGGGAGGAATCCGGCTGGACAGTGCGCGGACGTTCCCGCAAAGGCGGCGTGCTGTTCCGCGAAGAGTTTTCCCGCGTCATCGGCGACGCCGGACAAGTCAACTATCCCGATACGGGGCAAACGGAAAATCAAGGCCCGGAACAAGTCGAAAATCAGGATACGGAAAATCAAAGCGCGGAACAAACGGAGAATCAGAACGCCGGACAAGTTGAACATCAGGACGCGGAACAAGGCGGAAAGCCGGATACGGAACAACCGGATAACCCCGACGCGGAACAGGGAGGAAACGCAAATGCTGAACGTTGAAAACACCCTCTTTACGATTGTCATGCTTCTCTATTTCGCCTCTATGATACTGTATTTCGTCTTTATCGCGGCGAAAAAGGAGAATCTTTCCCGCGTGGCGGTGGGACTACAGGCGGCGGGTCTCGCGCTCCATACGCTCGCGCTGATTTGCCGCGGAATCGGCGCCGGACGCCTCCCCATGACGAATCAATATGAGTTCGCAACGTCATTCGCGTGGGCCTTATGCCTCGTCAGCGTGATTTTTATCATAAAATTCCGCTTTCCGGTACTGGGCGCCTGCGCCGCGCCGGTCACATTCCTGATGATTGGCTACGCCGCCATGCAGTCCAAGGAAGTCCGCGAACTCATGCCCGCGTTACGCAGTAACT
>JAFSOM010000376.1 GCA_017447005.1 Oscillibacter sp. | reverse complement strand
CGCTTCTTGACTTCCGCCGAACTTTCCGCGCCTTCCGGCTTCGACAGCTCTTCAAATTCCAGCGCGGAGACCTCCACAAACAAGTCGATTCTGTCCAGCAACGGCCCGGAAAGTTTGGAAAGATATTGCTTTACGTCGCGTTCCGTGCACTTGCAACGCCCGGACGGATGTCCGAACCACCCGCAGCGGCACGGATTCATCGCGCATACGAGCATAAAGTCGCTGGGATACGTGACCGACGCCGTCGCCCGGGCCAGATGTACAACGCCCTCTTCCATAGGTTGGCGCAGAATTTCCAGAACTTCTTTCGGAAATTCGGGCAGTTCGTCCAGAAACAGAATGCCGTGATGGGCAAGGGAGATTTCGCCGGGTTTGGGATTCGCGCCGCCTCCTGTCATGCCGCGAATGGAAATGGTATGGTGCGGGGCGCGGAACGGGCGGCGGTCAATCAACGGATGTTCGCGGTTCGTCAGTCCCACGACGGAATGCACTTCGGTGGCCTCCAACGCTTCGCGGCGCGTCATCTCCGGCAGAATCCCCGGCAGACGCCGCGCAAGCATGGACTTCCCCGACCCCGGCGGCCCTACCATTAGCACGTTATGACTCCCCGCCGCCGCGATTTCAAGGGCGCGTTTCACGCTGTCCTGTCCCTTGACCTGATTGAAGTCGGGCGCGGAGATGGGCGCGTTGCGCGGCTTCCACGGCGGCGCGGGCGGAATCTTTTCCGCGCCGCTCAAATGCCGGATGAGCTGTCGGACATCGCGCACGGGGTAGACGACGGGGCCGTCGGCTAACGTGGCCTCGGGCGCGTTGTCCTCCGGGACGTACAGCGCCCTGATTCCGGCGCGTTTGGCGCATAAGGCCATGGACAGCGCGCCGAACGCCGGACGCAGTTCCCCCGCTAACGATAACTCCCCGATAAAGGCGCAGTCGGAGACGTTCGCGGCGAGCTGTCCCGACGCCGACAGAATGCCTATGAGCATGGGCAAATCGTAGAGCGTCCCGATTTTGCGGATATGCGCGGGCGCGAGGTTGACCGTTATCCGGTTGACGGGATACGTAAAGCCGCAGTTTTTGACGGCGGAGCGCACGCGTTCCCGCGCCTCCCGGACGGCGGTATCCGGTAAGCCGACCATATCAAACGCGGGCAGACCGCCCGATAAATAGCACTCCACGCTGACTTCGTACCCGGAAATGCCCTGCAAGCCCAGAGAGCGGATTGTCACTACCCCATGTTTTCAGCGTCCTTTCCACGGTTCCCGCCCGAAACGGCGGACTTTTCCACAGAATATCACAGTTTGCGCAAAAATGCCAGCGTGAATGCGTTCATTGTTGGCAAGTTGCGTTTTTCGCCTTTATCCGGCGCGTCATCTATTCGCCCTCATCCGGCGCGCCAACGACTTAATAGCCCCTAGGGGAAAAATCGGTTTCGCCGTCCACGAGCGGCAGTTCCTCGCTCTCAATGTCCGTAATGCGGATGAAGCGGTCTTTGCGGAGCTGATAGAGCAAATGCGTGATTTGCGCGTCGTCGCCCTGTATTTCCATCTCAACGCGCCCGTCCCAGAGGTTTTTGACCCACCCGGTCAGTTTCGCGGAACGGGCGGCGTATGTGGCGCGATAGCGGAAGCCCACGCCCTGTACGCGCCCGGAAAAATAGAAATGTCTGCGCACTTTCATGAATACGCCCTCCTGTCGTGATATGTAACGATAGAAACGCGGCTTTTGAATGGTATCGCCGGAAACGCGGACGCTATGCGCGAAAGCGGGACATTCCGGAGAATGCCCCGCCTCTTTCATTAGAAGTCGATACCCGTCGGACGCCGTGAGTTAGTTTTCCAGCGTCTTATAGATAACCGCCGCGAGCGCCGCGCCGACCAGCGGCCCGACAATGAACACCCACAGGCTGGCCATCGGCGCCGCGTTACCGGTCATCGCCGCGACAATCGCGGGGCCGAGACTACGGGCCGGGTTGACGGATGTGCCCGTCAGGCCAATGCCGAGGATGTGCACGCCCGTGAGCGTCAGGCCGATAACCAGACCGCCGAAGGAGCCGTGTTTGGCCTTCTTGGAGGTAACGCCCAGAATGCACAGCAGGAAAATGCAGGTCAGCAGGATTTCCACGAGCAGACCGGCGAAGGCGTTGCCGTTGACGCCCGCGAGGCCATTGGTGCCCAGTCCGCCGGTTTTGTCCTCCACGCCGCCCATGCTGAAAATAGCGGCGAGAATGCCCGAGCCGACCAGCGCGCCCACGCACTGCGAGATAACATAGCCCACAAAGTCCGTCATGCTCAGTCCGCCGCTCATGTACACGCCGAGCGAGACAGCCGGGTTGATGTGACAGCCGGAGATGTTGCCGATGGAATAGGCCATGGCGACGATGGACAGTCCGAACGCCAGCGCGGTGAGAACATAGCCTCCGCCGTTTACGGCGTCGCAGCCCACCAGCATAGCCGTTCCGCAGCCCAAGACCACCAGAACCATGGTTCCGATAGCTTCCGCAATGTATGCCTTTTTCATTCTCCGAGGCCTCCTTTCTAATGTGGCAATATTATAACAGGCTTGTCCGCGCTTTGCAAGACAAAAGCGCTCAAATTCGCGGCGGGTTTCGCCGGAAAAATCATTCATTTTTTCCGACAGTCCCCGAAAACGCCGTCATTGCCGCATTTTACGCCCCGGAAACGCCGTCGTTTTCGCATTTTACGCCCCGGAATCAGCCGGACGCGAGCGGCGGCAGTTCCCAGCCGACCAGTAACGCGCCGCGCTCTACGGATACCCGCGCCGTCTCCGCGGTCACGTGATTGCTCACGCCCAGGGGAAAATCCGGCGTCAGCGTGACGCCCTCCGCCGGGTACGACGCCCCGCGTATCGTCACGCCCTCCGCCCGACTGGTCAGCGCGAATACGGACAGCAGTCCGTCCGGCGGCGCGCCGGTTATCTCGAACGCCTCATTCTCTATCGCCGTCCACACGAAGTCCCGCCCGTACAGATAGCCCCGCGCCTTATGGCGGCGCAGATACAACAGCCCTTGCAGATTCGCTATCGTATGGTCCATACGCCGTCCGCCTACGCCGCCGTAGATGCGGAACTCGTCACAGCCACGCGAAAGCCCCGCTTTCAGGGCTAACATGGCGTCGGTGTCGTCCTTGCGGACGGGTACGCGCTCGATATGGGCGACGCAATGCGCGGGGGCGTCCATGGAATCGAAATCGCCGATAAGCAAATCGGGGGCGAGGCCGAGCGACTGACAAAGTAAGTATCCGGCGTCGGCGGCGACGAGGAAATCGCCCGAACGCGGAGATTCGCGCAGACCATAAAAATCCCCGGCGGCGAACGCGAAACAGCGGCGCATAATCACACATCCTTCCTTGTCCGTCATGATACCCCATTCCCGGCCCGCTGTCAACCGCGGCGCCGTCCGCGTATGCGCGACGACGGTCAATGCAACGTATCCGACTGGCGCGACATCCAGTTACCGTGACATCACAAAGCGGCCCCGTGATTCGTTCACAGGGCCGCCGTTTGTTATCCTGTACGGCTGACGCGCTTTTGTCGTCCCCCTTTAGGGGGAGATGTCGCCGTAAGGCGACAGAGGGGAGCGCGGGAAACGTCACTCCCACTCGCCAGTTAATTTCTGTACCATAACGTTTCCGTTAGCGTTTCGTGATTCCTGTTGAATCCGTACTGATTCGTATGATACCTCAGAATATGGCTATCCCGGCTTTTGCTATCAAAATGCTATCACGTCCTTGCTATCAAAGCGTGGCGTGAGCCTTCTTACGCGAAATCTTTTGAACCGAGATTCCCGCGTTTTCCGTCTCAATTTGCTCCGCTTGCTTACGGTTTCAGCCGTGGAATCATAACGGAAGCGCCAAGGCGTTTTGTCTGGCTGTCATAGACAAAAAACATTTGAAACGGATTCTCCGGCTTGTCAATGACAAGTTGCGCCTTTTTCTTTTCCGCGATTTCAAAGAGCGTCTCACAGGAAATAACGTTTATATAATACCGCTCCGTACCTTGCTCCCCAGACAACTTCCGAATATAAGCCTGACACTTTTGCAGACTGGTGAACGCCATCAGCGTACCGTCCTCATACAGGACGCCTTCCACGGCGCGAGCCTTGTTTGAGCGCGGCGGCTCAATGGTAAAAAGGTCGGCGTCCAGCAGAATGTCTTTGACAACATCCCAGTCTTCCTCGCTTCTATGCGGCTTCTTCAGCATTTTGGTCAATACGGAAAGGTCGCGTTCGGAAAGAATATGAACGTCCGGCGCGTTGAGCGCCTGCCGGAGAAATTCTTCCGAATGGGCGGTTTCCTCCTTTTCCCGCAGAGATGTGAGCGTCTGTACGACGCCCCGCCACCGCTCCCCGTCCGGAGGAGGAACATCGGACGGAAGGCGGCGGATGAGATTCCCATCCCGTTTGGCGTCCTGATAGACCTGATTCAGCGTTTGCGCGGCTGTCGAAACGACGACGCCCGGTTCGGCCTCCATAATGCTGTCATAGATAACGCGCCCTTGAAAGGGAATTAGGGAAGTTTTCACCTGACAAGGCAAATCTTTCGCGGCCAGCGATTCCTCAATGGGTGAAGTAATACCGCTGACGAGATAAACCCGTCCGTCTTGAGAAGAGATAAAGACCGCTCCCTCTTCAAGATACCGAGTTACGATAAACGGGCCGGGAACGAAGTTTCCGCGCCAGTCGGACAATACGCGTTTTGTCTCTTCCGGCAAGGCGTCGCCTTTTTGCTTCAGGTAGCGTTCCAGCAATTCCGGGCGTTCCCATATCGCGTTCCAAATATCACGCGCCCCTCTGGCGTCAAAGTATTTATCCTTCCACGCCTGTTTCGAGACCGCTTTCGATTTTCTGTTCCGCTTTTTTACCCAAAGAAGCAATGGCGCTGCGATTTCAAAGAACTTTTTCGCGTCCTGTTCCGATAAAGTCATAGCGCGTCCTCCTCTTCCTTGTTTCGCCTCCGAAATGATAATCCGGCTCATGGTTCCAGAAATTGAAATCCGTGGTCGTTGCACCACTCTATAGCGATTTCCCGGTATGCGTTCGCCCGGAAATCATACCATTCCTGTTCCATGTCCAGACGATAGATACTGTCCTTGAATCTGCGGAAAGCGCCCCGTCCGCGGATAGCGTTTTCCAGTCTGTCCTGTATAGTTCCCTCCGGCAGACTCCAAATGAAACGCTCCATAATGCTGTACTCGTGGATGTCATATGGGGACGGCAGGCGGAAAAAACGCGAATTAAATTCCTCCTCAATCATGTCTGATAATTTCTGATATTCACCCCCGAAATTATCTATGAAAAGGGATTCCGGAACGCTGACCGCCTCCATAGTCACGATGTCCAGAAACTGGTTCCACTCGTTGTCCGCCGATTCCACAGCGTCGATGACAACTTGCAGAGGTACGCGCACGTTATTTCGCTTCTCCATGCCGTCCATAGCGTCTTCCCCTCCATGAAACCCTCGGAAACAAGCGGTCTTCATATCCCACAAAACAATGCAAAACAATGCTTAGTATACACAAGCGTGGAAGTAATTACAAGCCCTTTTTGAAAATTCTCCGTATAAAAGCCTTCTGGCCGTTTGTGTCCGCTATTCCTTTATCAGGATAGGCTTGAAAAGGAAAAAGCCCACACGAGGCTTTTGAAGGCGAACACGAGGCGATACCGCTAAGGGGCAACAACATTTCTTTTCTGCGGCCTATGGCCGCGCAACCTCCCGCCCGAAGGCGGCATAGGGGTTCGGGGCGTTCGCCCCTGCGAGCGGCGCAAATGTACATTTGCGCGATGCTTGCACGGACTTTCTCCTTCTCCAGAGGGGTTGTTTTTACCCTTGCACAGTCCCACTTTTTTCTCCTGAACGCTATCCGCTTATGCCGACCGCTTTTGCGGGAACCCACAAAGGCGGTCAGCTTCCGCCTTTCCAGTACACATCCCGCCTTGCTATCATTTCGGGGCGATTCGCTATCAATTTTTTGGAAAAGATAGACTTTCGGGGCAAATTGCTATCCGTTTCCTTGACCGACAAACAGGTCGCGGGAACAAGATAGCAATTTAGCCCATTTCATTATCATTTCCGGCACAGCCAATATCAAAATCGGCCGAAAAGATACACCCATCAGGGCAGACACAGTTCCCGGCGTGAAGGTGCAGTCAAAAACGCCCGATTTTGCTGTCACCTGACAGCAGAATTGCCCCAAAGTGACGCCACCCTCATGGACGCCCGTTTTCCCTCCGAGACAGTGACAGCATTTTGGGGCGATTCTGACGCCACGCGCTGTCAGATTCCCTGTATTTTGACAGCGCCTCTCCGGGATGAAGGGATTGGCTTAGGAAAGGAACAAATGATTTCCCTTTTCCGAAGTCTGTCCCCGCCCATCCAAGAGAAGCGTGTCCCGTCAGGTGGTGTCTGGTAGGGTCTGGAACCATACTCTTTGCAAAACACACTCCGACTTGTTTTGTGAAACTTTGGTTTTCAGCCCCCACCTGACCCCACCTAAACTCTCTTATCCCTGTCAGGATACTCTGAAAAGAAGAGTATCAGTGTCTATAGAAACGCCTTTGTAGGTGGGTTTTCCAGAGATTTTGACCTTTCGGAAGCCCAAACCCTCCATCGCCGCCGAGAAGTCGTTCTCACGACGAACAAACTCCCCGGAATCCGACGCCCAAGAACGGTACTCCAAGTACAACGCCCTTGCCGCAGTACGGGCGTATTCATCCCGGACACAGCGTTCCTCCAAGAAGCTGTTCAGCCAGTCCTCCCGCTGACGGTAGGCGTCCGTCGCTTCCTCCACAGCGTCGGGAATGTCCAGCTTACAGCCGTTGCGGATAAAGTTTCCCGCCCCTTCAATCGCCCATGAGAGGATTGCTTCGCCAGCGTCCCGCGCAAGAACTTCGGCGTAATTCTGTACGCCGTCCCTCTCCGGGATAACGGCTTGAAAAGGAACAACGGTCAAACGCCGCCATGTACCATTATCCGTGGAACCGACGCGGGGCAAATGGTTCGTGAACAACACCAAAGTGTGGCTTTACCGGACGCTTTCGGGCTGTTTGTATTTCTCTTCGATATTCAGTTTGTCGGCGCTGCCGAGTTGCTTCAAGACCGAAACGGACAGTCGCTGGCGCTCTTCCAGTTCTCCGGTAATGACCAGCCGTTTCCCTCGCAACGTCGCCAACGACGCGCCCCTGTTCGCTTTTTCGGTGGTCAGCGTTCGGATATCCATGCTCCCGGAATAATCGCCCAGAACCTCGCCTAATGCGTTAAAAAACGTGCTTTTGCCGTTCCGACCGCCGCTGTAGCGTCGGCGTTTTTATATCGTATTCATCATGTCAACGAGCCTGTTTCCGTCGTATTCCCAATACGCCGCGCCTTGATAGGAGCCGGATTTCGTGACGGTTCCACGCCGGGTTTCCAGTTCTTTGGTCAGCGGTGACAAACGCCAGCGTTTCCCCTCAAACAAGACCTCATTATCCGAGACCACTTGCGCCTTGATGGATTTGTCCTTGGTGAAGGTAATGTATTCGTCAAGTAACGACAGTTCCGAAAAAGACAGACTGCGCGGCTTTTTCGCCGAAAAGTTGTTCGCGTGGCGCATTTCCTCGGGAATCGGGAGAACCTCACGCAAGATATACATAATCATCCATTTCGCCCGGTTCTCAATGGAAGCCCGGTTCCACGTATCGCGGTTGATAATTTCCGTCCGTGCGATTTGCAAAGGCTCGTGTTCCTTATAGATTTTCTTCTTTTCGTCGAACGATTTGTTGCCCAGTTCCGAATTGTGCGTGATAAGTGTCAGATTGCCGATATTGTGGACAAGCTCATCATGGACGGCAGGGTCGTCTTTCAAGGCCGATTTCCACTGTGCGTTGGGTTCCTGCGGCATGATATGTTCTATGGAGAGGGGACCGTCCGCCTTGGGACGGAGTTTTGTCAGCGATTCCTCCACCATGGACAGAATCAATCTCGCATATTTGAAGTTATAGAAGTTCATAGCGGACAACTGCCGTTCGACTTCCGCGTCATTCGGTACGCGTGAGTTGCTTTCCTGACTGGACAGCAGTTGATACAAATACGCTTTTTTGTCCTCCGCCTGTTCGATGTCCTCAATACGCGCCGCAAGTTCGGGGACATTTTTATTTTCCGCCGCCGTCACGCCAATAATTCTGCGCCGGATAAAGTATACCAACAGGACATCCAACAGTGTAAGCATATCCGTGTCCGTGAGACGTTTTTCTTTCCATGAAGCCAACAGACCCATCAGGAAGGAATAGGAAGTCGTGACGCCGATTTGACGAATGTCAGCTAATTTGCCGTCCACTTTCGGATTTTCGGTCGTCGCGCCCGTGACGATATAGGCGTAATAAGTCGAATACTGACAGAGACCTTTCGTCAAATCCGTCTTCGGCGACTTGTCAAAGATAGCCTTAAAAGACGCGTAGAGGAATTTATAGTTCGTCGGCGTCGCCTTATAATGAGCCTTGCAAGTCTCCAACTGCATATAGTCCCGGATAAAGTCGGAAATTCTCTTGGGGAGGCGTCTTTCCATGGGAAGCCAATACTGTTTATAAAGCGTCTCCTGTTTGGAAGCTGACATGCCCAAAAGCAGATAATTCCGCACAAGGTCGGCAAGGGAGAGAGATTTTCCGAGCGAGTTCATGGACTCGAAAATCTCCTGCGGGTTTTCCCACGAGTTCTGCGCCGGCCTTAGCTCAATCGTAATGACGCTGAACTTGTTCAATCCGTGTTGAATCAGGTCAAGCGCATTAAAATTTGGCTTTCTGTCCCCAGACAGCGACCTCTTAAAAAACAGATAGTTTTGATAGACAGCGGAATTTTTATCCGCGCCTTCCGGCTCCTGACTGAAAATGATATTGCAATATACGTTCCAGTCAGTTTCCGTTTGCTTCAGCTTGATTTTGTATTCCGTATCAGCGGAAGCCTTGGAGTTTTTCAGATAATTGTCATTAATAAACGCCTTGGCTCCTTCGTCGTCGGTCAGGTCACGGACGGCGGCGAGAAACAGCATAGTTGTCGTAATTCTCTGCTGTCCATCAATGAGAACCAACTTGCTGGGCTGTCCGAACGCGGAATTATCCGAAAAATAGGTTACGCTTCCAAAGAAATGCTCGACGTATCCGCCGGAACGGTTGACTTTTGCGGTCTTGATAACGTCAGTAAGGAACGCCTCACACTGTTCGCGGTCCCATTCGTAGTTCCGCTGATACGGCGGGATGAAGAATGTGACGTTATGGTTTGAGAGTAGTTCCAATAATTTGGATTCGTTAGGAACCATACGCAAAACTCCTCATATTATGGATTTGCCGAGGTATTTTTATTATAACCGTTTCTATCGCGTTGTCAAGAAATTTGTCGGATTCCGTATAAATGATTACTCCCGCCGACCTTGGCATAGGCCGACGGGACTGCTTCTGTTGTAACGAAACTTGCCAAAAAACGTCTGACTTGCAAGCCACCCCATACTTTTCGTCAAGAAAAATAAGTGGCGTAGAAATTTTTGCTATCAAAATGCTATCAAACCCCCAAGCCAAAGCCCGCAAAACCGCTTGGTTGAGCCATTCTTGACGGCGCGTTACTTACTCCCACTCGCCAGTGAATTTGTGTACCATAGCGTTTCTGTTAGCGTCCTGTGATTCCTGCTGATACGTACTGATTCGTATTATCCTCAGAATACGGGCTATCCCGGCTTTTGCTATCAAAATGCTATCACGCCTTTGCTATCAAACTGCGCGGGAAACGCGATTACTCGCTTACACAGGCGTCAATGATAGGCCGGAAATCCTCGTCCAGAATAAAAAGTTTAGAGCCGCGTTCGCTGACGTTTCCGGTGAAATCCATGCCTGTCGGAGTTTCCTTTCCGGGAAGTGACGCCAATGCCGTCATCTTTCCGTTGTCCGCATAGCTTGCAAGGAATACGCTGATATTCTGCCCAGCGGCGGCGTCAGCCAGCTTTGTCACATGGACGGTAAAAGCGTCTCCGTCCTGCTCCACGGCAATATCATAAATGTCCTGATGGATTTCGCTGACCTCAACCATATAATTCGCAAGGAACGGATAGTTCTCCGTAAAGTAGGCGGTCACAGTCGTATCCTCGCGGGCGGTGAACGTATACGCAATATCGCCGGACAAATACGCGTCATCATCGCCGTACCAGCCAATGAATGCGTAATTGTCATCAGCCGTGGCGCGAAGTACAACGGCGTCGCCTTTGACGTATACGCCGCCGCCCGTTACCGTGCCGCCGCCATCGGAATCGACCTTGGCGTCAATCCGCACCGCCGCGCTGGATGAGGCGGAAAGATACTCCGTAGCGGAAATCGCGTCGCCGCCGTCCTGCGCAAGCTGTAACTCCTCCGCTTTTGTCACGCCGTCTGCGGTCACAAGCGACGCCTCAAACGATTTGCCCGCTTCCAGCGCAATGTCATAGAAGTTGGCGCGGCCTGTCGGCGTACCGTCCTCGTATTCCTCCATCGTACAGTTCATGGTTCCGTAATCCGTACCCGTAACGCGGACGGAAACCGGGTCGTCCGTCAGGAAGTAAATCCGCTTTTCGTCGCCGTTTTCCTCAATCAGAAGCGTATCTTCCTCATATCGGAGGTCGTCGTCACCCACATAGCCGACCTGTTTGCCGCTGGCGTCAAGAACTTCAATAGAAATCGGGCATTTCCCGGAGAAAAACCGCTTGATAGTCCCGATAAATCCCTTGTCTGTGATTGTCCCGGTAGTGTAGAACTCATACAGGCCGCTCATGAAGTCCCGTTCCGCCTGTTCCAGTTTCGAGGCCACTTTCTTTGCCGCGCTGGTAGACGCTGGAGTCTGAAAATCGAAGTTCTGAACTTTCTCCGCGTTTTCCTCCATATCCTTGAAAGTCATGCCATCAATGGTGATTTCCGTACAGTCCTGACATAACTTATAATAGCGATAGCAGTTATACAGCGTATCCGCCAATTTGTCCAGCCCATGTTCGGCTAATTTCGCCGCGACCGGTTCGGTAATTTTCTTCTTAATCAAATCAGTCGTCAGGTCGCTTACGGACTTTCCAAGCAAATCTTCAATCAAGGACGCATACACATTCGTAGCGGCGTTGCTCAACAGGTCTTTACATTCGTTCAGGTATGCCGCGATAAGTTCCCCGCCCTCGGAAGCGCTTGAGCAGAGTACTACAGTATAATCATCATAGACATCGCCAGCGGTATGTTCGTGTACAGTAATCGTTCCGAAACGAGCGGCTTTGTTGGCTTTAATCTGGAAACTCAAGCAATGAATTGTAACCTCATCGTCGGCATAATTGAACGTCTTTTTATAATGGGACAGGCTTTTCTGAATCTGCTTCACAATTTTGGATTCCGCCGATAGGGAATCGGAAAAGCCGATTTTACTGAAATCCAGTCCGGCGGCGTCCGCCTTATCGTGAAGCATTTGACAAACCGCCATGTATGCGTGCAGTTTCGCGCTTTCCGGCGTACTTAAATCGGCGAAAGAAAGAAAATGCTTTGTTTTATCGGCCTCCATCAGTTTTTTTGCTTGTTCCTCATAATCGGAATCAGTATTCTGCTTTTCGCTTCCTTTTTCCGTCAAGACGTTGCTGATTTTCGCCACATAGTTTGCGTAAGCCGTTTCAAAAGCCTGATACAGCTTTTTGAGCTTCTTCTCCCCGTCCTTTCTGACCGCGTTCGCGTCTTCGGGATTTATAGTTTCTGGAGTCGGCATATTATATGCTGGTCCTGCACTATTATAGTGGTGTGTCGCATAGCGCAAACTGTCGTTTCCTGAGTTGGTTATGTCGATTCTCGACCATGCTTGTTGACTACCCTTGTAGTACACATGTTTTAAAGCATCACAACCAGAAAATACCCAGTAATAAATGCTTTTTAGACTGACTGGTATTGTTATAGTAGTCAATTTGCTACATCCCGCAAATGCGTTATTAAAAAGCGAGGTGACGCCATCTGGTATTGTTATGCTCATTAAGTTAGAACACCCAGCAAACATATAGTCATGAATCGCGTGTGTCATACTTTTTGGCATTGTTACATTGCTCAAATTAGTGCATTCGGAAAACGCAGAAGTCTCAATGTCATTAACGCTATCAGGAATTGTAACACTTTTTAAACTGCTACACTCCCGAAATGCCCCATGACCAATGATAGTAACACTATCGGGAATAGTTACGCTGATTAAGTTGCTACACTTCTCAAACGCACCATATCCAATAGTTACCACTCCATCGCTAATATGGACAGTTAAAATATCATTGAGGTAGTCATACCATGGTGAACGTGGTGCATTGGAAGAATAATTGTATTCTCCCATTTCCCCGGTTCCGCTGATTGTTAAAGTGCCTTCACTATCCAACAGCCAAGTCAAATTAGTATCGAAAACAGTTCCGGCAATTTTCAACTTTCCACAATAACCGCTTGCTACCATGTCTGCCGCCGTTGCCGTAATGGTGAGTATCCCTGCCATCAGCAACAGCGTCCCTGCAAGGGCAATCATCCACTTCTTCACGAAACCAACTCCTTTCATTTTCCGCACAGACCAATACCATCCCGGCGCTTGTCCCATGAGCGGGGCGAACCCCGCCCATGAGCCGCTACCGGAAACACAGAAAGCGATGTCGAGCCTTTGAACCCCAACACCGCCTGTCATACAACGCGAACGCACAGCCGCCTTTTTGTGAAAATATCCGCTTGTCTATTGAAAATTCGCCGGAAAACGGATATAATAAGGCTGTGGCGCAACTTACAGATTGCCGTGCTGAGTAGGTAGGTTACTCGCATGAGGCCGTGGGGTGTTGTGACCACCCTGCGGCCTGCCCGCTAACTTGTGTCTCCATTGCCTATTATATACAAGCGAGGAAAAGATTGCAAGACCTTTTCGAGAATTTGCTGGGTTAAATTGCTCACAAGCCCTGTGTATTCGTTTTTCTCTTGGGATGGCATTACATTCGTCTCCAAAAGAAAAAGCCCGCACGGGGCTTTCTGGGGCGAACTGCGGGGCTAATACTATTGCCAAGGGTAGACAGCGTGGCCTGCCCTTGGCACTTTCTTCAGCCTTACCTCTTTGCGGCCTGTGGCCGTGCAACCTCCCGCCCGAAGGCGGCAATAGGGGTCCGGGGCGTTCGCCCCTGCGAGCGGCGCAAATGTACATTTGCACGATGCTTGCACGGACTTTCTCCTTCTCCAGAGGGGTTGTTTTTACCCTTGCACAGTCCCACTTTTTTCTCCTGAACGCTATCCGCTTATGCCGACCGCTTTTGTGGGAACCCACAAAGGCGGTCAGCTTCCGCCTTTCCAGTACACATCCCGCCTTGCTATCATTTCGGGGCGATTCGCTATCAATTTTTTGGAAAAGATAGACTTTCGGGGCAAATTGCTATCCGTTCGTAAGCGTCGTCTGTGGGGGCGGATTGACGCGAAAAATCCCCGGCTCAAAGTGAGTCGGGGAACAGGGAGTG
>JAFSOM010000375.1 GCA_017447005.1 Oscillibacter sp. | reverse complement strand
CAGGCAGAGAATATCCTGTCCCTCCGCGAGAAGCGGACGCATTTCGGTTTCAAAGTCCCAGACGCTGGCGGCGGATGTGGTGGGCATTTCCCCGCCGCGCACGCGGGCATAGAAGTCTTGAAAGCCGATTTCCCGCCCGTCCAGATAATTCCGGTAGGTTTCCTTCCCCATATGAATCCGCAGGGGAACGACGCGTAAGCGCAGTTCGTCGGCCAGTTCCGCGGTCAGGTCGCAACTGCTGTCCGTCATGATGCAAAATTCTTTCATGCTTTCGTCTCTCCTTGTTCCGTATGTCCGGCGGATTCCGTTTCGTTGGGCTGATTGGGCGCGGGGAGTTGGGGCGCGTTATCCCGCTCTCCGGATTCAAGGGCGGCTTTCGTTTTTTTCGGTTGACCGGGCGCGGAGCCGCTCTCAATGACCGGCGCGTGACCGGGTTTGGCGGAACGTTTGCCGCGCCGTCCGGCCTCCTTTTCCTGACGCAGAAGGGAGACGTAACGACTGCTGGCGATTCCGGCGGCGTAGCTCAACAGCGCGAAGTGGATGGCGGCGTCGGCGAGGCTGTCGTTTTCGCTGCGCGTGTCCATTTCGTCGGCGGTGATGTTGAGGGCCTTGTCAAGGCTGTCGCAGAAGGCGGCGTAACCGTCCTCCACGGTATGCGGCCCCTGCAATTCCTCCCGGATGAGCATGTCCATATCCCGCGTAGACATCACGCGCTTGAGAATGCAGATAGTGGTCAGATAGGCGAGGTGTTCGCGGTTGTACTTTTTTCCCTCTGCGCGGGGCACTAAGCCGCTCTTGGTGTAGTTATTGACCATGGCGGCGGTCAAGGTTTCATCGCGGTCGAAGCGGATGACCTGACGGTCCATATAATTGAGCACTTGGTCCATATAGAGCGGGAAATCAGGCATTTGTTCCCACGGAACCGGGCGGTCATGACGCAGACGGTCGCGCATTTTAATTAAGTCCATAGAAAGTTGTCTCCCTCCTTTAGACGATGTTTCCGGGTTCCTGTCATGAACGGGAGCGCGGAGCGAATCCGGGCTTTTTCGGTACGCCTCTATTATAGCGCCAAAATATGATTTTGTAAACCACGTTTTAAGAGAAACGGAAACGGATTTCAGCGGGCGAAAGGCGGAGAGAAACGGATTTCAGTATGATTTTCCCCCGGAATCGCGGAATATCATCCGGTTTCGGGGGATATTTCGCATTATTTCCCCACGCAAAAGCGGGAAAAAATATGGCTGACGAGTTCTTCCTTGACGGTTCGTCCGGTCAGTTCGCCGACGGCGTCAAGGGCCTCTTCCGCGTCGGTGAGGACGGCGTCGGGGGTGAAACCGGATTGCAGGGCGTCGTAAGCGCGGGCGATGGCGTCGCGGGCGCGACGGGCGGCGGCTTCCTGACGCTCGTCGGTGAGGAGCGTACCGGGCGCGGAATCGCCGTCGGGGAAGAGTTCGCGCACGGCGGATTCGAGCGCGTCGAGGCCCTCCCCGGTTTTCGCCGAGACGCGCACGGTGGGCGTAATGGCCCCGGCCCATTCGACAAAAGACGCGTTGACGGGCAAATCGCACTTGTTCTGTACGAAAATCCATGGCTTTCCGCTTTCCGCCGCAACGCGTACCGCGTCGGTATCCTCAGACGTCGGAACCGCGCTTCCGTCCTCTACGACGAAAATCAAATCGGCGTCCTCAACGGCTCTCCGGGAACGCTCCACGCCGAGACGCTCCACGGCGTCGGACGTTTCGCGCAGTCCGGCGGTATCGGTCAGGCGCAACAGGACGCCGCCGCAGAGTATCGCCTCCTCAACCGTGTCGCGTGTCGTGCCGGGAATGTCCGTGACAATGACGCGCTCAAATCCGGCGAGGGCGTTGAACAGGGACGATTTCCCGGCGTTCGGACGGCCTATAATCGCGGTACGGACGCCGGATTTGAGCACGCGTCCGCGCCGACACGTGCCCAGCAGATTGTCCAGCAGTTCCATGCTTTTTGATAACGCGGCGGCGATTTCCTCCGGGCGCACGTCCTCTATATCCTCGTCGGGATAGTCCACGACGGCGTAAAACCGGGCGGCGACATCCAGTAAGGTCTCCTGTAACGGCTCCAGTACGCGGCGTAAGGCGCCGTCAAGCTGTGCGGCGGCGTTGCGGGCGGCGGCGGCGGTCTCCGCGTCGATAAGGTCAATGACGGCCTCCGCTTCCGTCAGGTCAAGTTGACCGTTGAGGAAGGCGCGTTTCGTAAACTCTCCCGCCGTCGCCTGTCTGGCCCCGGCGCGGAACAGTGACAACAGAACTTCCCGCAGGACGACGGGCGAGCCGTGACAGTGGAACTCGGCGCAGTCCTCCCCGGTATAGCTGTGGGGCGCGGGGAATCGCACGGCGAGGGCGTGGTCAATGGCGTTGCCGTTTTGGTCGAGCAGGCTTCCCAGAACCATGGAGCGCGGCGGCAGTACGGGAAACGCTTTCCCGGAGTTGGCGCGGAATACGCGGTCGCAGACGGCGAAACAGTCGTCGCCGGACAAGCGGATAATGCCAATGGCGCAACGGCTTTGCCCCGTGGCGATAGCGGCGATAAGGTCGGACATAGGTTGATTCACTCCCAAAACTGTTATGTAGGCCGGACGTTCGTCCATGATAGCGCCGCACGGCGGAAAAGTCACGCGCTTTTTACGCGGCGCGCTTGTAAAAGCGTATGCGGCGGGTTATAATGGACGTATGGAAGGAGGCGTTTTGTCGTGAAGAGACGAAACTACCTATGGATATGCTTGCTTTTGGCCCTGACGCTGACGGCTTGCCAATCGGCGACGCAAAACGGGAAGCCGACGGACGCGACGCAATCCGGCGAAATCGCGGCCCCCGTTGAGGAGACGGAAACGCCGCAACAATCCGCGCAGACAGAGACGCCGGAACAGTCCCCAGAAACGGACGCGGCGGAGTCGGAAACGCCGCGACAATCCGAGGATACGGACGCGCCGGGACAATCCGCGCAGACAGAGACGCCGGAACAGTCCCCAGAAACGGAAACGCCCGTCGGAAATCCGCACGAACTGACGGCGGAGGAATTGCGAACATGGGGCGAATTTCTGTCCGGCGTGGAATGTTACGGCTTTCTGATGAGCGATTATTCCACGCCGCTGGAGGCCGATTTAGGTCAGGTATTCTATACGGGCGCGGGCGCGGGAGAACGGCCCGAAGAGAAAATGCTCAACGATTATCTGAAAGCCAATGACTTTGAGGAAGCCTACACGGACGTTACATTTATTCCCTATGACGCCGCGAACCGGATACTGGAACGGCGCACGGGCTACACGCTGGAACATTTCAAACTGGCGGGCAATGATATTCCCATGTATTATTCCGACAAGTACAAGGGTTACTTCCAGATGGCGGGGGATACGAACCAGATACGGGTTGAGTGCGTATCGGGACAGGAAAACGCCGACGGGTCGATTTTCCTGAAAAGCCGGGAAAAATCGTGGACGGATGAACCCGGCGAAATCGACGAGTACGCGTCAACCTTTGAGACGACGCTCCGGCCCGACGTTCAGAGCGGAAACATGGTTTTTGATACGAACGCCGTCACGGGCGGCTGGCTGTTGAGCATGCGCGAATGGATGTTTGAGGAGGACGAGACCGAGTAACGCGGACGGAAAACGCAACCGCGCAACCGTTCCGCGACGCGGACAAAGCCGCCGATTGCGACGCAAGGATGACGCAAGGATAAAGAAAATCCCCGCAAGCGATAAGAGCGCGGGGATTTGTCGTTTTCTTACGGGAAACGCCCTCCCCGCGTAACGGAAAGGGCGTCGGGCGTCAGACCGCCACAAAGAACTTGACGAGGAACAGCGCGGAAATCACGTAAGTGAGCGCGGAAACGCGGTTAGCGCGGCCCGTGAACAGTTGGATGACGGTATAGCAAATCATGGCGAGGCCGATACCGTGACCAATAGAGCCGGAAATCGGCATAGCAAGGAGCATGAGGAACACGGGGACGGCTTCGTCAACCGATGAGAAGTCGACGTTGCCGAGGCCTTGCAACATCAGGATTCCGACGTAAATGAGGGCGGCGGAAGTGGCTTGCGCGGGAATCACGGCGGCGATAGGCGCGATAAAGATACAAAGCAGGAACATGACGGCGGAAGTCAGCGCGGTCAGTCCGGTACGTCCGCCCGCCTCCACGCCGGACGCGGATTCGACGAACGTCGTGACCGTAGACGTGCCCGTGCAGGCGCCCGTTACGGTGCCGATAGCGTCGGAAAGCAACGCTTCGCGCATATTGGGCATACTGCCGTTTTTGTCGACCATGCCCACGCGGGACGCCGTGCCGATTAACGTGCCGATGGTGTCAAACATGTCAATCATGCAGAACGTGATGATAAGCGTAATCGCGGTAAACCAGCCGATTTGCAGGAACGAGGCGAAATTGAAGCGGAAAAGCGTTGTGGAGACCATGTCGGCGAACGGCGGGACGAACGACGCCGTAGCCAGCGACGCGAACGGATTGACATGGAGCAGGAAATACTCCCCGGCCCAGTACACGCAGGACGCCGCGAGCATGCCTACCAGTACCGCCGCCTGAACGCCCCGCAGACTGAGCAGGATAATCACGAACAGGCCGACGAACATGGTCACGACGGACAGAACCATCATAGAGTATTCGGCGCCCATGTTATTCTTGAGTACGCCGGGCGTCATGGCGCCGAAAAAGTCGCGCATGACGTAGAACGGCGTCGTGTAACCGTTGCCTTCGGCATAGATTCCGGCGTTAGAGCCGAGGCCGATGTTCATCAGCATGAGGCCGATAGCGGGGCCGATGCCCAGACGGATACAGGCCGGAATCGCGGTGACAATGCGGTCGCGGACGCGGAAAATCGACAGCGGAATGAACACAATGCCTTCCACGAGGATAATGCAAAGCGCGGCTTGAAAGGCGTTGGTGTAGTCCGTTTCGAGCATAGCGGCGATGTTGGCGACGATAACGGCGAAAAAGCTGTTGAGGCCCATGCCGGGAGCCATCACAAAGGGCTTGTTCGCCAGAAACGCCATGCAGACCGTGCCGAACGCCGACGCCAGACAGGTCGCCAGAAAGACGCCGTTCCACAGCGGCGTGCCGACGGCGAATCCGGTCAGCAGATTCGGGTTGAGCGCGATGATATAGGCCATTGTCATAAACGTGGTCAACCCGGCCAGAATTTCAGTCCGGACGCTGGTTCCGTTCTCACGGAGCCGGAAAAGCTGTTCCATAAAAATTCACTCCTTTGAATGCGGACGTTTTTCCGCGCCTTACGCGGATTGTCTCAGACCCGCGACGCGCCTACTGTAACACAGTTTCCCGAAAATTACAATACCCGGGAGGGAATTTTGTCGCGCCGTGCGGACGGAAATCGTGAAAAAGTCCAAATGCGACGGAGATATTTCCCTATCTTCCGTGCGGAATGACAGTATGATAAAGATACGTTATTGTTACGGAAAGAAAACATTTTTGAAAAACAGGATAAAAGATTTGACATAACGGACGCTTTGTAGTATTCTTGACGCCATCAGGGACGGGACGCGGTCGGATTCCGCCGCGCATTCCCGGCCCGGACGCCATAAACAAGGAGGGAAACCGTCATGAAAAAAGTAGCGGTGATTATGGGCAGCGATTCCGACTGGCCCGTCGTGCAGTCAGCTTGCGTATGGCTCGACGCGTTCGACATTCCTTATGAGGCGCATATTTTCAGCGCGCACCGTACCCCGGAGGAAGCCGCGAAATTCGCCAAGGAAGCGCGAAAGAACGGTTTCGGCGTCCTGATTTGCGCGGCGGGCATGGCGGCGCACTTGGCGGGGGCGTTCGCGGCGAATACGACGTTGCCCGTTATCGGCATTCCGATGAAGGGCGGCGCGCTCGACGGTATCGACGCGCTCTTGTCCACGGTACAAATGCCCAGCGGCGTTCCGGTAGCGACGGTGGCGCTGAACGGCGCGAAAAACGCCGCGATTCTGGCGGCGGAGATTCTTTCCGTCGCGGACGAATCCCTAGCCGCGAGACTGAACGAAGACCGCGCAAATATGCGGCGGCAGGTAGCGCGGAAAGAGGCCGATTTACAGGCGTCTTTACGCTGAATCGGCGCGAAAGGGCTTTGCAATGCGCTTTTTCGGCCCTAATGCTTTGGAACCGCTTTCGCGGCGCGAAGGCGTAACGCGTTTTGACGCCCGGAACGGCGCGGAGAGGCAATCGGAGCGGACTTGACGGAACAGGGACGCGTTTTTTTGAAACAGGAGATTTTTCATGGGCGGATTTTTTGGAGCGGTATCCCGTCGGGATTGCGTCTTGGATGTATTTTTCGGCGTGGATTATCATTCGCATTTAGGCACCCGGCGCGGCGGAATGGCGGTCTACGGCGCGGAAACGGGCTTTCAACGGCAGATTCACAGCATTGAGAATACGCCGTTCCGCACGAAATTCGAGGCGGATTTGTCCAAATTCCACGGTACCAGCGGTATCGGATGTATCAGCGACACCGACCCGCAACCGTTATTAGTGCGTTCCCATCTGGGGATGTACGCTATTTGTACGGTCGGGCGGATTAACAACGCCGAAGCGCTTGCGGAACGGTATTTTTCATCCGGCGGACGGCAGTTTATGGCGATGAGTTCGGGCGCCGTGAACGCGTCGGAACTGACGGCGGCTCTTATCAACGAGGCCGACACCCTGACGGAAGGCATACGGCGGGCGCAGGAGGAGATTGACGGCTCGTCGAGTATCCTGTTGCTGACGCCCGACGGCCTCATCGCGGCGCGTGACAGGCTCGGACGCTTGCCAGTACTGGTCGGACAAAACGAGGAAGGCTGTTGCGTGTCGTTCGAGTCGTTCGCGTATCAGAAACTGGGCTATCAGACGATTCAGGAGTTAGGCCCGGGGGAAATTGCGCGCATTACCCCCGACGGCGTGGAGCGGTTACAGGCCCCCGGCGATACCATGCGCATTTGCGCGTTTCTGTGGACTTACTACGGCTATCCGAACTCGAATTACGAGGGCGTCAACGTGGAAGTTATGCGCTACCGCAACGGGGAAATTATGGCCGATGAAGAGGAACGGCGCAAGGAAATTCCCGACGTTGACTTTGTGGCGGGCGTGCCCGATTCCGGTCTCCCCCACGCTATCGGCTACGCGAACCGTTCCGGCAAACGCTTTGCGCGTCCGTTTGTGAAGTACACGCCCACTTGGCCCCGCTCGTTTATGCCGGAGAATCAGGACGTGCGCAATCAGGTGGCGAAGATGAAGCAAATCCCCGTCCCGGAACTGATTGAGGGAAAGAAACTGCTGTTCGTGGATGATTCCATTGTCCGGGGTACGCAGTTACGGGAAACGGTGGAGTTTTTGTACCGGAGCGGCGCGAAGGAAGTGCATATCCGCTCGGCCTGTCCGCCCGTGATGTACGGTTGCAAGTACCTGAACTTTTCGCGGAGCAACTCGGATATGGAACTTTTGGCGCGGCGTACTATGCACCTCTTGGAGGGCGACAACTTGGAAGAGTATGTGCCGGAGTACGCCGACGCGACCACGGAGCGCGGAAAGTGTCTGCTACGGTCAATCTGCGAACAGATGGGCTTTGATTCGCTGGGGTATCAGTCGCTTGACAGCCTTTTGAAGGCGATAGGAATTGACCGGGAGCAAATCTGCACGTACTGCTGGACGGGCAGAGAATAGGAGAACATTATGACAGAAGATAAGAAGAAGGAGTTGTCCGATGCCGCCGCAACGATTATCGCGGCTGTGATTGGCGTAGTGGGGGGCATTATTATCGCCTTCATTGGAGTGAAATATTCCACGCCCACGGATTCCAGCTTGCAGGAATTACGGAATCAGAATGAGACCTTGCAGAATCAAAATGAGACCTTGCAGAATCAGCGCGACGACCTTCAAGCGCAACTTGCGCAGACAATCCCCGCGCCGAAAGGCAGCGACGCATGGACTGACCAGAACGGCGTAAAACACCGTTACTGGGTGTGCAATGGCTTCCCTGAGTGGGAAAAAGCGGAGACGTTCTGCGAGAACCTTGGCGGACATTTGGCAACGATTCTTTCCGCCGAAGAACAGGCGCATATTGGGGAATATGTCAAGGAAAACGTTCCTGTAACCTGTCTTTGGTTTGGCATTCAAGAAAACAACGGCAACTGGAACCAGTGGGTCAGCGGCGACAGTCTGGAATACGCGCACTGGGGAGCGTCCTACCCGCGTTTTAACGTCAGTTACGTGGGCGTCTTATTCTCCAATTACGAAACGCTCACGAATACGCTCAAGAGTGCGAACCAATCCGTCATTAACCGGGGCGAATGGTTTCAAGTACCGTCTACTGAGAACGCCATAGAAAGGTTGAATCCCGACGGCTGGCTGATTTGCGAATGGGATTACTAATCCCCGCGCAAACAAGGAGGAACGACGTATGGAAAAGCTGGAACAAATCTATGAAGGCAAGGCGAAGAAGGTATTCCGCACGGACGACCCGGAACTTGTCATTGTGGAGTACAAGGACGACGCCACGGCGGAGAACGGCAAAAAGCGCGGTACGATAGTCGGCAAGGGCGTCGTGAACAATCAGATGACGAACCGTCTGATGAAGCGCATGGAGAAGGCCGGGATTCCGACGCATTTCGTGGAGGAATTGAGCGAGCGCGAAACCGTCGTCAAGCGCGTGTCGATTGTGCCGTTGGAGGTGATTATCCGCAACATCTCGGCAGGGCATTTCGCGTCGCGGTACGGCGTCGAGGAAGGGATTGTGTTCGACAGTCCCACGATTGAGTTTTCCTACAAGAACGACGAGCTTGACGACCCGCTGTTAAATTCCTATCACGCCTTGGCGCTGAAATTGGCCACGGCGGAGGAAATCGAGACCATTAAAAAATACGCGTTCGCGGTCAACGAAGAGCTGAAAGCGTTCTGGAAGGAATGCGGCGTGATTCTCGTCGACTTCAAGCTGGAGTTCGGACGCCTTGCGGACGGAACCATCGTTCTGGCGGATGAAATCAGCCCGGACACGTGCCGCCTGTGGGACGAGAAAACGCATGAAAAACTTGACAAGGACCGTTTCCGCCGCGATATGGGCGGCGTTGAGGACGCTTACGCGGAAGTGATGAAGCGTCTGTTGGCGCACGACGATTGAGAGGAACGGAGACGAAACGCGGAAAACAAGTCGGAGGAGGCGCGGCTATGCGCAGTTTTTCGGAAAGCTATAAGGCGGCGGGCGTCGACATTGAGGCGGGTTACGCGGGCGTGAAGCTCATGCGCGGTCACGTGGAGCGGACGAATATCCCCGGCGTACTGTCGGGACTGGGTGGTTTCGGCGGACTGTTCGCGCCGGATTTGAGCGCGTATCAAGACCCCGTGCTCGTATCCGGTACGGACGGCGTGGGGACGAAAATCCGAATCGCGCAGTTAATGCGCAAGCATGACACCGTAGGCATTGACTGCGTCGCTATGTGCGTGAACGACGTGCTTTGCTGTGGAGCGAAACCCCTGTTCTTTCTGGACTATATCGCCATTGGCAAGAATGACCCGGAGAAAGTGGCGTCGATAGTGTCCGGCGTGGCGGAAGGGTGCGTACAGGCCGGGTGCGCGTTACTCGGCGGCGAGACGGCGGAACATCCCGGCGTGATGAAGCCCGACGATTACGACTTAGCCGGGTTTACCGTGGGTATCGTCGACCGGGCGCGGCTGGTTGACAACAGCGCCATTACCCCCGGCGACGCCGTAATTGCGTTGCCGTCGTCGGGCCTGCACTCCAACGGCTTTTCCTTAGTCCGGAAAGTGTTCCACGTCGAGACGGTGAGCCTGTTCCAGACGGTTTCGGAGTTGGGCTGTACGCTCGGCGAGGCGTTGCTGACGCCCACGACGATTTACGTCAAGCCCGTCTTACGCTGTCTGGAGACGTTGCGCGTGAAGGGTATCAGCCACATCACGGGCGGCGGCTTTCAGGAGAACATTCCGCGCTGTCTGCCAAAGGGCATGACCGCAAAAATTGACAAGTCCGCCATTCGGACGCCGCCCATTTTCCAACTCCTGCAAGACCGCGGACGCATACCGGAGCGCGATATGTTCAACACGTTCAATATGGGCGTGGGGATGGTGATGGTCACGTCGGCGGATACGGCGGGGCGCGCTGTCGAAATGTTGCGTGAGGAGGGCTGTCAGGCTTACGTTTTGGGCGAGATTGTCGCTGGGGATGAAGGCGTGATTCTCGCTTGAACAGCATTGCGGGAGAGCGTACCAGAAAGGCGTTGGGAATTTGTCTCCTTGCGTCAGCGCTTCTCATGGTCAGCGCGTTCGCGTTGGAAACGCTTATCATAACGCTGACGCAACCGTTTCATGACGTAAGCCGGATTCGTCGGTTATTGGCGGAAGAGCGCTATATCATCCACGCGGGCGGCGCGATTACGCGGGACGGAGTGCGCTATACCTATACCAATTCGCGGGAGGCGCTGGAAAACGCGCTGGCGGCTGGGAATCGCGTCATAGAGCTGGATTTTCTCCGGAGCCGCGACGGGTATTATATTTGCGGACACGACGGAAACGTTACGGGCGAATATCCGTGGGTACGGGGCCTTGACGCTCCCGGCGCGATGGACAGGGAGGACTTTCTCAATCGAAAGATGTTCGGCGTTTTCACGCCTATGGACTTGGATTATGTCGCGGAGGTTATGCGCGAACGGACGGATTTTTATATCGTCACAGATGTGAAGGACGATATTGTAGCGTTTTGCGAAACCGTGCGGGAACGCTGTCCGGAACTGTCGGAACGCTTTATTATTCAGATTTACCATGAGGCGGAGTACAGGCCCGTTTATGACATAGGTTTCCCGTTCGTCATTCTGACGCTGTACCGCTGGAGCGAGGACGAGTATTTGTCCGCCGACCCGCAACGGATTGCGCGGGAATGCGAATTAGTCGGTCTTACGTTTCCGGCGGCGCGTTACCGGGAGGGTTCGCCGCAAAACCGATGGTTTCTGGACAAAATGCGGAGCGCGGGCTGTCCGTTGTACGCGCACACTGTGGACGACCGGGAGGAACAGCGCAAACTTTTCAACGCGGGCGTGTCAGCGGTTTATACGAATGAGACGGAGAATCATAATTATGGATAGCGGGAAGCGTGGAAAGGGGGAGGCAGTATGCAAAAAGCGCGGATTGCGGTCTTTGTGTCAGGCGGCGGGACAAACTTGGAGGCGTTGCTGAACGCGCAGGAGCGCGGGGACATCCCGCATGGGGAAATTACGCTGGTCGTGTCAAGCGCGGCGGGCGCTTACGCCTTAACGCGTGCGGAGCGGCACGGCGTCCGGGCGGTGACGGTGGAGCGGAAAGGCCGTCCGCCGCAGGACTTTGAGGCGGAATTACTCCGCTGTCTGCTGGAAGCGAAAATCGACCT
>JAFSOM010000374.1 GCA_017447005.1 Oscillibacter sp. | reverse complement strand
GCGCTGAGTTTCGCGTTGCGCCCGTATTCCTCTAAAAAATAGCGGTCGAAGTCGTAACGCTCTAACTGCTTGCGCGACGAAAGACTAACCTTATAGTCATAGCGCGGCTTGATTCCGGTCTCAAACGCGCAGGCTTTACTCAAGGCGCGTAAGGCGCGGTACTTCTTCCCGGTCGACAGAACGAGCAGTACCCGGACGACATGCAACGCCAACAGCGCGACGGGAATGCCAATGACCGCAAGCAATAAGGTTTCGACAGTCCAGCCGTCGGGGAGTTGCAGTTGCGGGAGGCCCGGTATCTGATGTTCCGATAGAATCTCTTGCCACGGCGTGCCCGTGAACAAGTCCTGTAACAGCGTGTGCCACATATCCAGCATGGTTTTCTAACATCCTTCTATGATTCTTTATTTTAGGTGTCCGCCAGTTCCGTGAGCTTGCGCAGACGGTGGTTCAGACAGGATTTCGTTATCGGCGGGTCGAACTCCGCCGCCAGTTCGCTCAACGACAGTTCCGGGTACTCCAAACGTAACGCCGCCGTGAGCTGTAGCTTGTCGGACAGCGTTTCGAGGCGTCCGGCGGCGCGGAGTTTGCGTATCGCCTCCGCCTGTTCCCGCGACGCCTCAACGGATTTGTCGACGTTCGCCGTATCGCAGTTGAGGCGGCGGTTTACGCTGTTGCGCAGACGCTTTTCGGCTTGCGCCGTGAGCAGACGTTTCGCGGCGTCGGGCGCGCCGATGAGCCGCAGAAAGTCGGCGATTTCCCCGCTCCGCTTGAAGTACGTGATAAACGCCCCGTTGCGCGTCAGGGCCTTGGAGGGGAAGTCGAGTTCGCGTAGCAAGGCTTCCAGTTCGCGCCCGACTTGCGCGTGAGAGGTCATCAGTTCGAGGTGATAGCGTTTCCGGGGGTCAATGACGCTCCCGCCGGCGAAAAACGCGCCGCGCAGGAACGCCGCCCGACAGCAGTCCTCTTCCAGCATGGCGAAGTTGATGTGCAGAACGGGCGTCTGACGCGGTTCGTAGCCCAAGACGGAAGTCACGCGCCGGAGCTTTTCGGGACTGGTGAAACGAAAGACGTATTTTCCGGGCGCGTCGGGTTCGGGGAGCGTATCGAAGCGCAGATGGAAGGCGCGGTGAAAGAGTTTGGGCAGACGCGCCGCGAACAGCGGATTTTCCGTGATGATACGGATTTCCCCGGGCTGGAAGGTATTGCAATAGAGCAGGATTCCGTAAGCCTCGGCCCGTGCGCAACAGAGTTTGCGTAACGGGACGCGGCAAAGCTCCTGTTTGGTCTTGAAAGAAAAGGACACGTCAACCGCCTCCCTAACTTACCCCTTATCCGTGTATGCGTAAAGTTTTTATTGGCGCAGCGCCGGATGAGGGCAAGTTTCATTCAGCTTAACGCCTAATCAGTTCAGCCCCGGAAACGGTCGCCCGCGATACGGAACGCCCGTTCGGAGTAGAGCGCGAGAATCTCCCGCGCCAGACGCTGGAAATGGTGCAAAACGCGTCCGTCCTTGACCGTCGCCAACGGACGCGTGACAACCTCCACGCCCATGCGCTCACAGCGTTTTGTATCGAGTACGAGCGGGGCGGCGCCCTCCAAGGCATAGCGGGCGGCGGCGATTTTCGGCACGCGGCTGGAACTGACAAGGCATAACGGGAACAGTCCCGGCGCCGAATGCTGGAATATCGCCGCGATATGGTCGGATACGGTATAGTTTTCCGTCTCTCCGTCCTCCGTCATGACGTTGCACACGTAGATTTTCATCGCCTTAGAGCGCTGAATAGCGCGTACAATGCCGTCCACCAGCAGATTCGGAATGACGCTTGTGTAGAGACTTCCGGGGCCTAGGACAATCAATTCCGCCTCCCGGATAGCGCGTAACGCGGCGGGGAGCGCCTGCGGATGTTCGGGGAGCAGACGGACATGGGCAATCCGGCAGTCGGCCTGTTTCTTGTACTTGGAAATGACGGATTCCCCGATAATCGACGCGCCGTTGTCGAACGTAGCCTCTAATTTGACATCGGCGGTCGTGACGGGCAACACGCGTCCGGTAATCGCCAAGACCTCGCTCATACGGGCGACGGCGACATCAAAGGACGGCGAAATCCCGTTCAAAGCCGCCAGTAGCAGATTGCCGAAACTCTGTCCCGTCAGGACGCCTTCCTTGAAACGGTAGTGCATTAAGTCCTTGAGTACGGATTCCGTATTCGCCAACGCCTCGCAACAGGCGCGGATGTCTCCCGGCGGCGGCATGCCCAAATCCTGACGCAGTACGCCGGAGCCGCCGCCGTCGTCGGCGACCGTGACAATGGCGGAAATGTTGCGGGAGTACTGTTTCAGGCCCCGGAGCAGATTGGACAATCCGTGACCGCCGCCAATAGCGACGATTTTCGGGC
>JAFSOM010000373.1 GCA_017447005.1 Oscillibacter sp. | reverse complement strand
CCTCTTCGCCGCGCAGCTGCGCCTCGCCGCCCGCCTCGGCCTGCCCTGCTCGATCCACAGCCGCGACGCGGCGGAGGACACCGTCGCCGTCCTCCGCGAGAACCTCTCCCCCGACCTCGTGCGCGACGCCCGCGCCGGACGGAGTTCCGGAAACGCCCCCGATAAAAAGTCACGGAAAGCCAAAAGAGCGCTTGCATTTTTCCATAGAATGGGGTACAATGTCCCTGACTGCGAGAATGGCTCTCCGTTCTCCCGTGCCGGAAGCGCTGCGCGGCAGTTAATTACGTTGTAGGAGAGGAATCAGCATGAAACGCAAAATGGAAGGCTATACGGAACGGCGCACGGTTCTGGTGGTGGAAGATAACGACATGAACCGGGAAATCCTGTGCGACATTCTGGAAGACGATTTTGATGTCATTGAGGCGGAAAACGGCCTTGTAGGTCTGTTGAAACTGGAAGAGCGCGGAAGCGACATTGCGATGGTTCTGCTGGATGTGTATATGCCTCTCTGCGACGGCTTTACCTTCCTGGAGCGCAAGCGGGAAAGCGGACGCTTTGACTCCGTGCCCGTGATTGTCATGACCGCCAGCGATTCCGTGGACGACGAAATCCGCTGTCTGGAACTCGGCGCCACCGACTTTATCACAAAGCCCTATAACGTCGAGGTCATGAAAAACCGCATGAAGAGCTTGATTCGCTTGCAAGAATCCTCCGCCATGCTGAACCGTCTGGAACTGGACGAGCTGACCCGGCTTTACAGTAAGGAGTTCTTTTTCCACAACGCCGGGATTGTGTTGCAGACCGACCCGGACGCGCATTACGATATTGTCTGTTGCGACGTGGAGAACTTCCGGACGCTGAACGAGCGTTACGGGCGCGACCAGTGCGACCGCTTCCTGCATGACCTCGCCGGATGGCTCCCGCAGATTCTGCCGGGTATGATTCTCGGCGGGCGTCTGGGCGCGGACGTGTTCGCGTTCCTGACGGAACATCAGGAACGCGACTGGACGGAAATTCTGAAAAACGTCCATTTCCAGCCGAACCCCGACCCGCAACCCATGAATTTCAGCCTCAAATACGGCGTCGCGCAAGACATTGACAAAACCGTGTCCGTGTCCGCAAGTTGCGACTGCGCCACGCTTGCCCTGCGGCAAATCAAGGGCCGTTTCAATACCCCCGTGGCCGTGTATGACGAGGAAATGCGCCGCATGCAGTTGCGCGAACATCAGCTTGTGGAGTTCGCGGAACCCGCAATCGAAAACCGCGAATTTCAGATTTACTATCAGCCCAAACACCGTCTCGACAGCGATACCACCGGCGGCGCGGAGGCGCTGGTACGCTGGATTCATCCGCAACTGGGCTTCATCAGTCCCGGCATGTTTATTCCGCTCTTTGAGCGCAACGGATTCATCACGAAACTGGACTTCTACATCTGGGAGGAAGTCTGCCGGGAACTGCGGAAACTGCTGGATAAGGGCCTGCCGACCGTGCCCATCTCCGTGAACGTCTCCCGCATGGATTTCGAGGCGCTTGACCTCGCGGAAAATATCGCCGCCCTCGCGGACAAGTACGGCCTTGACCATTCCCTGTTGCACATCGAACTGACGGAATCCATCGCCGGGGACAATCCCGAACTGATTGCCACGACTTTGCAACGTCTGCACGATAACGGCTTTATCATCGAACTGGACGACTTCGGCTCCGGCTATTCGTCGCTCACGTCCCTGAATACGCTGACGCTGGACGTGCTCAAACTCGACATGAGCATTATCCGTCACGCCTCCGCGACGAGCGACTACAGCATTTTGCGTTACGCGGTTCTGCTGGCGGAGGGTATGCGCCTCAAGACCGTGGCGGAGGGCGTGGAGACCGCCGACCAAGTCGCCGCGCTCAAGGTGCTGGGCTGTGACTACATCCAAGGCTATTATTACTCGAAACCTCTGCCGGGGCCGGAATTTGAGCAGTATATCGCTACCCGTTGCGCGTAAGCGGCGGCTGTCGCCAAGCGGGAAATCCGCCTAGCGAAATCCGCGGGAAACGCGAATGTCCCGGCGCGTGAAATCTGAAAAGGAGAAGGCAATATGACCATTCAGGAACTTTACGAAAAAATCGGGGGAAGTTACGAGAGCGCAAAGAAGATTCTGCCGTCCGACCGTATGATTGGAAAATTCGTGCAGAAATTCCTCACGGAAGGCTCCTGCGAGAAACTGCTGGCGGCTCATGAGGCCGGGGATGAGACCGGGATGTTCGAGGCGTCCCACGCGCTGAAAGGCGTCTGCGCGAATCTGGGCCTGAACGAGCTTTCCCGGAGGGCGAGCGAAATTTCCGAGGAATACCGCCCCACGAATCAGAAAACCATGTCGCCGGATGAGGTCAACCAGCGTTTCGCGGAGTTGAAAGAACTCTATGAACGTACGATTGCGGGTATCAAGGAATTTGCCGCGCAATAAGCCGAATACCGCTCCGCTTGACAAACGTCGGGCGGGGCGTTTTTTAGGGAATCGCGTCCGGATTTGTTCCGGCGTCCAAGACTTTTTTCATAGCCCGCGCCCGCGGCGAATACAATACGCTATCCGGCGCGGGAGGGGTGGGGCGTGACGGAAACTTTTTTGCTGCACGGTTTTCTGTTAGGCGCGGGGCTGTCCGTGGACGCCTTTACCGTGTCGCTGGCGAACGGCCTGAGCAATCCGCGTCTATCCCGGCGGCATATGTGCGCGGTTGCGGGGGTGTACGCCGTCTTTCAGGCGCTCATGCCCATGACCGGACGCGGCGCGATTCGCTTCGCCGCGGCGCGTTTTCTATGGCTCCAACGCTGGATTCCATGGGCGGGGGCCGTTCTGCTGTTCGTTATCGGCGCGAATATGATTCTAGAGGCGTCGCGGCCTTCTGATGACCGCCTTCCGACGCGTTTGGACTGCGCGACGCTTCTGCTACAGGGCCTTGCGACATCCGTTGACGCGCTCTCCGTCGGGTTTACCATCGCCGACTGCGCGTTATGTCCGGCGCTGGTTTTGTCGGGCATTATCGCCGCCGTGACGTTCGCCGACTGTCTGGCCGCGCTGGCAATCGGCAAACGTTTCGGACTGCTTTTCGCCCGTCAGGCGTCCGTATGCGGCGGGTGTATTTTGCTCGCCGTAGGCGTTGAAACGCTTTTGCGCGCTCTGCCGTAAGCGCGGAAATAACGCGTTCCGCCGTCAGTGTGGGAATAATGCGTTCCGCCGTCAGTGTGGAAAATGCGCCTGTAACGCGTTCCGGTGTAAGCGCGGAAAAATTAACCTGTATAAAGTTCTCCCCGCGTGTTATCCTGAAAGGGAATCACGCACGGGGAGGATAGGCTTTGACTTGGTTTTGGTTCTTTACGTTCTACAGTACGCTCGGATGCGCGTTAGAGGTTCTTTTTGCGCGGCTGACGCGTTCGCGCCCGGACAGAAAACGCGCTCTTTTCCTGCCGTTATGCCCGGTGTACGGCCTCGGCGCGTGTCTGTGCCTGATGATTGCGCCGTCCGTGCGGGGGAATCCCGGCCTGCTCTTCCTGACGGGCGCCGCGCTCTGTACCGCCACGGAATACCTCATGGCCCTATGGTACGAGCGCGGCTTGGGCGTGCGCTTCTGGGACTACGCCGGACAGCGCGGAAACCTTTGGGGGCGCGTCTGCATTCCGTTTTCCGCCGCGTGGGGGATTCTGGTCTTGGTTCTCGCGTACTGGCTTCATCCCGTCGTCGCGGGAATCGTCGGGAAGATTCCGCCCTTGCTTACGGCCTTCGCCCTACCCGCGGTTCTGGCGGATTTGATTGTGTCGGGCGTTATGCTTCATCGCGTCCGTGACCGCGCCTGTCTGCGCTGGTATGACCGCTTCCGTCGCCGGAACGCGCTCACGGCGGCGCGGGAAGTCTGATTAAAAAACCGTTTCCGCCGCCGTTTTCCGGTCGCGGGAGCGGTTTTACTGTTCAAGGCGTCGAAAGACCGTTGTCCCGCCCCTGAAATGGAAGGGAGACAGAGGGAAGGGTTTCCATTCGTCAGGCCGTTTCGCTCTGCGCTAATAGTTCCTCGGCGCGCCGCGCTATGACGGGGTGTCGCGTCAAATTCGGGTCAGCCGTTTGCAGTTCTTTCGCCGCCGCCTGCGCTTCCCGCAACAGTTCCCCGTCCGCGCACAGATTCGCCACTTTCAACGGAGGCAAACCGTGCTGACGTTCCCCGAAAAAGTCGCCCGGCCCCCGGATATGCAAATCCTCCTCGGCGACGCGGAAACCGTCGGATGTCGTCACCATCACGCGCAAGCGCTGACGCGTTTCCTCGCTCCGGTTGTCCGAAATCAGGACGCAGTAGGATTGAAACTTTCCGCGTCCCACGCGTCCGCGCAACTGGTGCAGTTGCGATAACCCAAAGCGTTCCGCGTTTTCTATCACCATCACGGACGCGTTGGGCACGTCAATGCCGACTTCTATGACCGTCGTGGAAATCAAAATATCCCCATCGCCCGCCGCGAACGCCGACATGACCGTTTCCTTGTCCTTGGGCTTCATACGTCCGTGAACGGACAAAACCCGGCGGCGCGGAAATACGCGTCCCAATTCCTGCGCGTACTCCGTCACGGCTTTGCGGTCGTCGGCGACGCTCTCGCCCTCCGTCACCATCGGACAGACAATATAAATCTGGCGTCCCTCCGACATTTGCTTTTCAAGGAATCCGTAAAGGCGCGGACGGTAGTCCCCCGATACGGCGTAGGTTTTGATTTTCCGTCGACCGGGCGGAAGTTCGTCCAAAAAGGAAACGTCCAAGTCTCCGTAGACGCTCAACGCCAACGTGCGCGGAATCGGCGTCGCCGACATCACCAGCGTATGGGGCTGACGCCCTTTCGCCGTCAGCGCGGCCCGTTGCGCCACGCCGAAACGGTGTTGCTCATCCGTCACGACTAACGCCAAATCCGCGAACTCCACGCCGTCGGAAATCAGCGCGTGCGTGCCTATCAGGAAATCCAACTCCCGCGACGCGATTTGACGCCGGATTTCCCGCTTGCTTTTCGCGCTCACGGAACCCGTCAGCAAGGCCACGCGGATTCCTAACGGGGATAATAAGCGCGATAAGCCCTCGTAATGCTGTCGGGCGAGCAGTTCCGTAGGGGCCATCAACGTCGCCTGACGCCCGTTTCGCACGCAATTGTAGACGCAAGCCGCCGCTACCATCGTTTTCCCCGACCCGACATCCCCCTGACATAAGCGATTCATGGGAACGCCCGAGCGCATATCCGCGAACGCCTCCGCGATACAACGCCGCTGCGCGTCCGTCAGCGAGAAGGGAAGCGCGTCATAGAACGGCGACATGTCCGCGTCCGCAAACGCCGCCGCCGGGTTCGTCTCCCGACGCTTGCGGAATCCCTGTAAGCCTATGGCAAGCAGAAACAGCTCCTCAAAGGCCAATCGCCGCCGCGCCGCCTGTAACGCGTCATCATCTTTCGGGAAATGGATGTTCTCGTAGGCGGACTTTATATCGCACAGGCGACGGGCCGTCCGGAGTTCCTCGGGCAAAGTTTCCGGAATCGCGTCCGCATACGCTTTCAGCGCGTCCCGGATACAGCGGCGCAAAATCCACTGCGACACGCCCGCGCTTGACGGGTACATCGGTAAAATACAGCCCGTGGCCTCCTGACGGTCGGCGCGTTCCGTGACCGGATTCGACATCGAACAGCCGAATAAATTCCGCGCCGCTTTTCCGTAAAAAATATACGCCGCGCCGGGGCGGAGTTCGTTTCTGAGCCATAACTGATTAAAAAACGTCACATTCAAAACGCCGCTGTCGTCCAGCGCGTTAAGCTTTATCACGTCCAAGCCGTCGCGGATATGCGTCACGACGGGCGGCGCCTCCAAATACGCCCGGATACATACGCTTTCGCCGTCGGATACGTCCGCAATCGCCTTCAGGGTACGGCGGTCCTCGTAACGGCGCGGGAACCACGTCAGCAAGTCCCGCACGGTGACAAGGCCCAGTTTCCGTAGCGACTGCGCCCGCCGCGCTCCAATGCCCCGCAAGGCCTGTAAATTGTCCGACAGTTCCGCCATACGCCGCGCCTCCTCTCCGCCGTCCGTTTCCCTTTACGCGCTACGGTTTCAAATTGCGTTTTCCTTTTACGCGCTACGGTTTCAAATTACGTTTCCCTTTACGCGCTACGGTTTCAAATTGCGTTTTCCTTTACGCATTGCGGTTTCAACTTGCGCTTCCCTTTACGCGCTCTCATTTTATTATACGTTTCCCGGTTCGCGCTGTCAACGCAAAAAAACCTGCGGGGACAACCGCCCCCACAGGCTTACGGATTACGAACCGCTTACCACGTCGCGCCGCAATGGTCTACGCCGTATACGGCTTCCTCGTGCGTGAATTTTTCATACTCCAACTGGTCAATGAGTTCATCCCGCGTGTAGGACATCGTGTTCAACTGTCCCTTGGCCTGACGAACCGCCTGTTCATTCCAATCCACGCCGCTCGCGTCCACGCCGGCGGTCGCCTCCTCCACGGAATAGCCCTCGAGATTGGAAAGCTGGTCAATCAGCGCCTGCCGCGACATGGGGAAGTATTGGAGATAGTTCATGACCGCCTCCGTCGCCGTCATGCTCTCCGACATTCCCGGGAGGTCATTGTCGGGTTCGATTGCCATAGTAGCGGCGTACATCGCCTCTTCCGGCGTGAATTTGTCATACTCCAACTGGTCAATGAGTTCTTCCGGCGTGTACGTGATGGCTTCCAGATAGCCTTTCGCCTTCCGGAGCGCCTGTTCGTACCAGTCCACGTCGCTCGCGTCCACGCCGGCGGTCGCCTCCTCCACGGAGTAGCCCTCGAGATTGGAGAGCTGGTCAATCATCCCTTGCCGCGACATGGGGAAGTATTGGAGATAGTTCTTGACCGCCTCCGTCGCCGTCATGGTCTCCGACATTCCCGGGAGTTCCGTTTCGGGCGCGGTCGAAATCGTCTCCGACATCGGTTCGCTCTGCGCGTCATTCGCCGGCGCCGGCGCCTCTCCGCACCCCGCTAACGCAAGCGTCAGGGTCAACGCGGCTATCAGCATAAAAATTCTGTTTCGCTTCATAACAAAAGCTCCTTTCCATGGCCTATGTTCGGCCTTATTTTCACGCCGCCGTTCAGCGACGTTTTTTTCCGTACTCCTCATCCAGCGTCTTTTGCAACCGCTTTCCGGTTACGGCAAAAATCACGCCGGAAAGAACGCCCAGCGCCGCCGCGCCGCACATCACGCCTACGCCGAGATGAAACAGCGTCTCTCCGTAAATCATCCCACTCGCCTCCTTTCTCCGCAAAGCGCTTAAGGACGCGCTTTGAGGAAAATCATGCTGTAGTTGTCACGCGCCCCGTTTTTCAGGACTTCGCGCTCAATGGACGCCACGACCTCTTGTGGGGCCGACAGTCCGCCGCCGAACCGGAGTTTCCGTTTCAGGAACGCCGGCGGCGCGAAACGGTAGACGCCGTCACTGCACAGGAAAAAGCCGTCGTCATTGCGTATCGTGTCCGTGCGGAGATTGAGTTCCAGCGTGGCTCTCAGTCCGACGGCTCCGGTCAGCTTTCCGTTGAGACGCTCCTTGCCCGCCTCCGTGCTATGGAACACGTCGTCTTTGGTAATCTGTTCCATAGACAGACCGCGAAAGCGATAAATCCGGCTGTCTCCTACCCAAAGATACGCGAAATTCCCCTTATACAAGAACAGTAAGACGATAGTGGACCCCGCCTTTTTTTCGTCGTAACGCCCCACAATATCCCGGTTGACGCCCTGCAGGACGCGCTTCAACTGTTCCAGCGCGTCGCGGAAACTCATCTTTCCGCATGAGGGCAGAAACGTCTTATGCCACCAGTGGTCGTACTCGTCGCGGATTTTCCCGCTGACGACCTCTCCGTCAACGCGGCCTCCCATGCCGTCGGCGACTAAGAAAAGCCCCGCCTCTTCGCACGTATTCGCTAAAATCGCGTCCTCGTTATGGTTCCGCACAGGCCCGGCTTCCGAGCGGCTTGCGTATTGAAACTTCATCGCATCTCAACTCTGTAACTGACGTGCCCCAAGCGGATAGTGGAGTTATTGGGAAGTTCCGTCGCGTTTACGACGCGGTCATTGCCGATATAGGTGCCGCCGCTGGAGCCGGAATCCTGAATCCACAGTTCCCCGTTCTGATAGTAAATCTCGCAATGGCGTCTGGAAATGGATTTGTCATAGCCCAGCGAAATGACGTTATCGGGGCTTCGCCCGACGCTGACGCGGTTACGCAGGGACGCGCTGAAGTATCGGTCGGGGTCGTTCAAGTCGGTCAAGTACAGCGTAAGATAACTGTTATCGCCGGGGGAACTGCCAAAAATATCAATCGTGGCGTCGTTATCAGAGTTCACATCGGCGAAATCGGTCGCTTCGTCATTGCCGCTGTAAGGCGCGGGCGCGGATACGGGCACGGGGTCGCCCGTCGAGCGCCAAGGCTCTTCTTTCTTCCTGAGCAACAGGAAAAACGCCGCGCCGCCGCCCGCGAGAACGAGAACTAACGCCACAATCAGGCCAATCACAACCGGAGACAAGCCCGGTTTCGGGTCGGGAATGGGGTCGGGGACAGGGTCAGGAATCGGGTCGGGGACGGGGTCGGGAATCGGGTCAGGCCCCGGGCCGGGATTCGCTATGACCGTTCCGCGGGCGGATGTGCCGTCGGAGAAGGTCACGTTGATTTCCTGTTCGGTTCCGGTGCGCAGGGCTGAGGGGATGGTCAGGGACGCTTTGACCGGGATTTCCTCCCAGTGCATAATCTTCGCAATATCCGACGCGCCCACTTCGTCCATATTCCAGTATCGCGCATGGGTCTGCGTTGACAGGGCGTACATCTGCGGGAGAATATCGCTGTTGGAGCCGTTGTTACAGCCGATTGTGTAGATAGGGACGCTGGAAACGATATTCCGGGCGGCGAGGCGGTCGCGTAAATTCTCCATGGTCTTTCCCGTGGGGATACTGTCGCCGCCCGCCGAGATAATCACAATCCGGACAAATTCGTCTCCGGTACGGGCGCCCTCTTCGGCGAGGACTTCGTCCACCGCGCCCATGAGATACGTTTGCTGGTCATAGTATTCGATGCCGTCGATTTGCTTTTTGAGGTCGGCGAAACTGTTGCTGTTGCGCAGTTTGATACTGAGCTTATCCGAAAACGTACAGAAGTTATACGTTTCTCCGCGTCCCTTTTCGCCCAGAAGCGTCAGCAGAAGGTCGGACGCCTTGGAGCGGATTTCCTCCGGCATGGCCTTCGAGTTATCGAACAGAATCCACGTGACCAGCGTGGTTTCGCTGGCGTCCTTGGCGACGACGGCGTCCTCAATGGCGGTTCCGCCGATATTGATTCCGCTGACCTCCGCGCCGCCGGTATGACGGGCGTACAGCGTCAGTTTCGCGGTATTGGGGTCGAGTCGCTGTTGCAGAATCCACGGCTCGGAAGCCGCCCGCGCTACGGGAATCGCCGCAAGCGTCATGAGTATGACGAGCGTCAAGGCGTTGAGCGTTCGTTTAATGTTCATCAGCAATCCTCCGTGCTTCCATCTCCGCCTCCCGAACCTGCTCGGCAATGGTTCGGATTTTGAGAGCGGTCTTTTTCAAGTCCTCGGCCATCGTGGCAAGGTCGGCCTCCACGGTCTCGCCCTTGCGCAGATAGTTCGGCGCGCTCGCGCTCTTCCATGCGCGGTTGACCGCGCTTAGAATGCGCTCCATATCCTCATTCGCGGCTTTTTTTAGGCGCCTAGACAGGACTTCCAGCCGTTCCGCCTGTCGAATCGCCCGGTCATAGTTGAAATTAATGTCCGACAGGGTATTCATTGGCTCTTCTCCTCCCTTGTCCCGGTCATACCGTCCCGCGCTCACAGGGACAGAACATGTTCAATGTCCAAGGCCGTATTCGCCTCGCCTATCGTCTCGTCCAGCTCCTGATAGACGCCCGCCATTCTCATGAGCGTGACGGAGCGGTTTTCCAAGTTCCGGGCCGCCTCCAGCAGTTCCTCGCCGCACTCCCGATAACCGGAGCGGTCCTGCGTTCCGGCGTCGCCCTGCCAATAGCCGCGTGTCCGCCCGGAAATGTCCTGAATGCGGGAGGCGTGAAGGCGAATCTTGCGCAAAAGAGCGTTCATATCCATCGCCGTCCGCCGCAAAGTTTCGGGCGAAACGGACAGCCGAATGTCAGCCATGCTGTGAATCCCTCCTTACACTTTCAGAGCGTCCACGACGCCCGCCACGGAACGCTCGCAACGCTCGTATTCCGTCCCGACCGTATCCGTCTGCTGGGTAAAGCGCTCCAAGGCGCTAATCGCGGCGTCCAGCGCGTTGAGTTCCTGCGCGTAGTTGGACAGAAATTCAGCTTTCGCCTGTCCTTCCCACATCTGATTCAAACGGTTGGCAAGCTCCCGCAAATCCTGCGCTTCCCTCTTCAAGGCGTTGACTTCCCGTTGCATGGACGCCGCGTCGGAACGCAAAGTTCCGGTGTTGACTTCAAGTTTAGAAGCTGTCATATCCGCTCTCCTATTGGCTCAAGATTCGTTCCAGCCTCATATGCGTATCGTTCCCGCTCTGGCGCAAAGTCCCGGAGACGGACGGACGATAAAAGTTAGACGCGCTTTCCAGTCGCTCCTCGTTCGCGCTCTCGATTCTGTCATAAAGCCGCCCGATTTCGTTCAGGGCGTTGGAAAGGCTGACCAGACGCGCCGTCAGAAGATACGCGTTCTCCTCCTGACGCTTCAAGTCATGCTTGCACGACTCGAACTCGGTCTCCAGCCGCAAGGCCCGCAAAACGTCCTCCACCTCAAATCCGGACTGCCGTACCGTCTTCGACAGCGCAAGGAGTTCCGCGCTTACCTGCCGTATAGGTTCTCGTTGAAATACAATCTGCATACGCTCCCGCTCCTTTGCAACGCCGGATTCCTCTCTTGTCCGCCAGTATAACGGAACGCCCTCCCCGACACGCGGAATTGCGACGAAAAGCGCGGTTTCCGGGATGAACGGATAACCCGGCGGAAATCCGTCCGCTATACGAGAATCAATTCGGCGCCGCCGTAAACGCCATAGTCGTTCAGGCAATTTCCCCGGGCGCACTGGAACCCCGGATTCTGCGAACAGAGCGCCATTTCATCCGTACTTCCGCTGAACTGCACGCCCTCTTTTTGCACAATCAGTTCCGCGATTTCCTCAATCAAGTCCTCGACGGGGGCGTTTTCGTCAACGGAGAAATTATATTCCTTTTCCAGCGCGGGAACTTTAATGTTTACAATTATCATAACTCCTGTTGGCAATCCTTTCTGAAGCAACGTTCCAGCATGGAACGCAGCGCTTCCACCGTATAGAGTTCGGCTCTCTCCTGTCGGCCTTCCTCCCGGATACGCACAAGCGGAAAGCCGCCTTCCAGCGCCTCATAGACGCCCAGCAGCGCCCCGCCGTTTTGATACTTTTCCAGACGCAAGCGCACGTCGCCGGATTCCGTTCCGGTTTTGTCCGCGCCCTCTCCGCTTTCGTCCGATTTCTCGCGCAACGCGGATAACTCCCTTGCGTCCTCCCGCGTCAGGAAGGGCGGCTCTAAGATGTCCGCGTCGTAAAGCCACGCCTCCAGACTTTCCGCGGGGAGTTGGCGCAGACGAACCCGCTCGGAAAGCGGCGTTTGCACGTACTCGCAAAGCCACAGCGTTTCGCCGCCGCCGTACAGCAAGACTACGGCGGGACGGGGGTAGCGGGTTTTGAGCGTCACGGCAAACGG
>JAFSOM010000372.1 GCA_017447005.1 Oscillibacter sp. | reverse complement strand
TATCATCCCGAAATGCCGTCCGACAGACGCGATACGCTCCGGCGCGGCTGGCAGAAGGCCGTAACCCGCGCCATGTCGTGGGATGAGGACGCGTAAAAGCGGCGTCAGGCGGAAGTTCCGTGCCTTCGCCTTTCTATGCGCTTTCTCCATACGCAAAAATGGTACTGCCCGCTTTGCACAGGCAGTACCATTTGATGTTATAACGTCCCGGCGCAACTCCGGTAAAATTCCGGTAAAGCCTTTTCAGACTGTCCGAAATCACACGGAAAAGTTACCGGAATCCCCCGTTTTACCCATAACTTCCGCGTCTTTCGCCCGTCTTTCGTCAATGGCTTCCTTCAAAATCATGTCCTTGACTTTCATCAGGCGCGTGGTCGTGGCGCGGTCGTTCTCGTCGAGCTTCATCGTGATATAACGAATGCTCTCCTGCGTGTTGGGAATCATGACGTATTCCAGCGCGTTGACGCGGCGGCGCGTCTTTTCGATTTCCTCCGCCATGAGTTGGGCGGCCTTCTCAATCTGCGCGAGCTTGAGCATTTTCCGGAACACTTTCCCCAGCGCGTCCACGGCGTCGTCGAGTTCGCCGGAGGTACCCGCGAAACCGTAGGGGTAGATGTCGGCGTCGGACTTGGTTTTCGTCTCGAACTTGTAGACGGGCACGTTGACGGACATAATATTCTGCGTGCCCATGGTCAATTCGACGCTCTGCTTGGGGTACATCAACGCCTGTTGGATGGACTGCGCGCTCATGAGGGCGGACGCTACCGTAAAGGAGCCGTGGACGGCCATTAAATCGGCTTCCACCTCGGCGCGGAGGGCGCGGACTTCCCGCACGGTGTCCAGAAACTGCTTCATGAGTTCGTCGCGCTTGTCTTTGAGGAGCTTATGCCCGCGCTGTGCGGTACGCAATTTCCCTTTCAGGCGGGTCAATTCCATTCTGGTAGGGCTTACCGTGACATTCGGCATGGCTTACCCCCTCCTTAGTCCTTCTTGGGCCAGTAACGCTCAATCAATTCGGGCTTGACGCGCTTCAACTCGGCCTTGGGGAGAATGCTCAACAGTTCCCAGCCCAGATTCAAGGTCTCCTCGATGGAGCGGTTTTCCTCGTAGCCCTGATTCACGTAACGCCGCTCGAACTCGTCGGCGAACTTGGCGTAGAGCAAATCCGTCGGCGTCAGCGCGGCCTCGCCCAGAATGCTCATGAGTTCCTTGTTGTCCTTACCGGTGGAGTACGCGGCGAACAACTGGTTCATGGTGTCGGCGTGGTCTTCACGGGTCTTGCCCTTGCCGACGCCCTTGTCTTTCAGACGCGACAGGCTCGGGAGCACGTCCACGGGCGGGTGAATCCCCTGACGGTACAGGGCGCGGGAAAGAATAATCTGTCCCTCGGTGATGTATCCGGTCAAGTCGGGGATGGGGTGGGTCTTGTCGTCTTCCGGCATGGTCAGCACGGGAATCATGGTGATGGAGCCGGGATTCCCTAAGCGGCGTCCGGCGCGTTCGTAGAGCGTGGCTAAGTCGGTATAGAGGTAGCCGGGGAAGCCGCGGCGTCCGGGGACTTCCTTTTTGGCGGCGGAGACTTCACGCAGGGCCTCGGCGTAGTTCGTGATGTCGGTCATGATGACAAGCACGTGCATTTTCTTTTCGAACGCCAGATACTCGGCGGCGGTCAAGGCCATACGGGGCGTAGAAATACGCTCTACCGCGGGGTCGTTCGCCAGATTGGAGAACAGCACGGTTCTGTCAATGGCGCCGGTACGCCGGAACTCGCTCACGAAAAATTCCGATTCCTCGAACGTAATGCCGATGGCGGCGAATACGACGGCGAAGTTGGAACCCTCGTCGCCCAGCACTTTCGCCTGACGGGCAATCTGCGCGGCCAGATTCGCGTGGGGCAGACCGGAGCCGGAGAAAATCGGCAGTTTCTGACCGCGTACCAGCGTATTGAGGCCGTCAATCGTGGAGACGCCCGTCTGAATAAACTCGTTGGGGTAGTCGCGGGCGGCGGGATTCATGGGAAGGCCGTTGATGTCGCGGTACTCTTCCGGGAGAATCTCGGGGCCGCCGTCGATGGGCTGACCCATGCCGTTAAACACGCGGCCCAGCATGTCGCCGGATACGCCCAGTTCCAGCGGGTGGCCCAGAAAACGCACTTTCGCGTTGGCGAGGTTGATTCCGGCGGCGCTCTCGAAGAGCTGTACAACCGCCGTATCTCCGTTGACTTCCAGCACCTTTCCGCGCCGGATGGAGCCGTCATGCAGTTCGACCTCTACCAGTTCGTCATAGGTGACGTTCTCGACCATGCGAACCATCATCAGCGGGCTGACGACTTCCTCTACGGTTTTGTATTCCCGAATCATGCGTTTTCACCTCCCTGCGCGGCGATTTCCTCAATCTGCGCGGCCATATCTTCCCGCATTTTCGCGTAGGCCTCTTTATACTCGTCGGCGGGCACGCTCTTTGCGCGTCCGATGGTTTCGCGTACCGGAATGGCGAACAGTTTCGCAACGTCGGCGCCCTTGGCGATAGCGGCGCGGCAGAGCTTGTCGTATTCCAGTACCATGGCCAACAGGCGGCCTTGGCGGTCGTAGCTCGAATAGCCGTCAATGTCCGTGAAGGCGTTCTGCTGAAGGAAGTCCTCACGAACCATACGCGCCGTTTCCAACGTCAATTGGTCGGCGGGGGACAAGGAATCCTTACCGACTAACTGCACGATTTCGTTCAAGCTCGCCTCGTTCTGGAGAATGCTCATGGCCTGAGCGCGGTTTTTCATGAACGATTCGCCAAAGTTCTCGTCAAACCACGGTTTCAGGGAATCCAGATAGAGGGAGTAGGAGTTCAGCCAGTTGATAGCCGGGAAGTGACGGCGATAGGCAAGGGACGAATCCAGCGCCCAGAACACTTTCACGATACGCATGGTAGCCTGTGACACGGGTTCGGAGAGGTCGCCGCCCGGAGGCGATACCGCGCCGACAGCCGTCAGACTGCCGCGGCGCTCGTCGGAGCCGATACACTCGACGCTTCCGGCGCGCTCGTAGAACTGCGCCAGACGCGACGCCAGATAAGCGGGGTAGCCTTCCTCGCCGGGCATTTCTTCCAGACGGCCCGACATTTCGCGCAACGCTTCCGCCCAGCGCGACGTTGAATCGGCGATAACCGCCACGTCATAGCCCATATCGCGGAAATACTCGGCGATGGTGATTCCGGTGTAAACGGACGCCTCGCGGGCCGCGACGGGCATGTCGGACGTATTGGCGATAAGAACGGTACGTTTCATCAACGTTTCGCCCGTGCGGGGGTCTTTGAGTTCGGGGAACTCGCGCAGAACGTCGGTCATTTCGTTTCCGCGCTCGCCGCAGCCGATATAGATGACGATGTCCACGTCGGACCACTTCGCCAACTGGTGCTGTACGACGGTTTTACCGGAGCCAAACGGGCCGGGTACCGCCGCCGTGCCGCCCTTGGCAATCGGGAACAGCGTATCAATAATGCGCTGACCGGAGCAGAGCGGGCGTTTGGGCGGGTACTTGGTCGTGTACGGACGGCCCACGCGCACGGGCCATTTCTGCGTCATGGTCAGGGGGACTTCCTCGCCGTCGTCCTTTTTCAGTACGGCGACGGTCTCCGTGACGTTGAAGGAGCCGCTCTGTATGCTCTTAATCGTGCCCTTCATATAGGGCGGAATCATGATTTTGTGGAGTACGACGGGCGTTTCCTGTACGGTGCCGATAACGTCGCCGCCGATGACCTTATCGCCGGGTTTGGCGACGGCGACAAAGTCCCACTTCTTTTCACGGTCGACGGCGGGGACTTCGACGCCTCTGGTAATGCACGCGCCGACTTTTTCGACGATACGTTCCAGCGGGCGTTGAATGCCGTCGTAAATGCCCTCAATCATGCCGGGGGCGAGTTCGACGCTCATGGGCGCCCCGGTGGTTACGACTTCCGCGCCCGGGCCGAGGCCGGATGTCTCCTCATAGACCTGAATCGAGGCGGTGTCGCCCTTCATGGTCAGGATTTCGCCAATCAGGCGCTGGGGGCCGACGCGCACCACGTCGGACATATTCGCGTCCGCGAGGCCCGTCGCCACCACCAGCGGCCCCGATACTTTTACTACTTTACCGCTCAATATTAGAACCCTTCTTTCAATGATACGTTTCGGGGAGCTTGCCGGACAGCGGTCAGAGGATGTCCGCGCCGACGGCGCGCTCAATCGCCCGCTGAATATTCTCCTTGCCGACGCCTAACGAACCCTCCCGGCCCGGTATCAGGATAATCGCCGGGCGGAGTTCGTCCTTGTAACGGGAAATGACATCGGGCAGGGCCACCGCCAACCGTTCCGTCAGATAGATGACGGCGCAATCGGCCTTGGCAAGTTCGCGGATTTTCTCCCGGGCCTCTTCGGGGGTCGTGACGGGATAGGTATCCAGCCCGAGGGCCTGAAAGCCCATGACGGATTCCCAGTCGCCGATAACGGCGATTCTCCAAGTAGTCGCCATACTCCCCCTCCTTACACGTACCCGGCGCGGAGCCGGGAGCGGATAACGTCGGCGGACAGTCCGGCGGCGCGGCCTAACAGGAGAATGCGCAGATTGGCGTACTCCGTCTCTTTGGCGGCGAGGTAGGCCACTAAGGGCGCGTCGCCGAACGGCACGAACTGCGCCGCCGTCAGATAATTCGTCACGGCGTCGTCGCAGAGCTTCTCAAACGCTGTAAGGCTACCGCCCTTTACGGCGTCCTCTCCGGCTTCGGCGGCGTCATGCAAGACCGTGGGGCCGTACAACTCCGCCATGCTTGCGCCGTTGGCGACGGCTAGGACGCTGTCGGTATCGAGTTCGCCGCCGTCGAGCAGTACGCCCTTGAGGAAGTCGGCGTTGCGGCCCATGCGCAACGTACGCACGAGCGCCCGCAGATTTTCGGCGTCGATACGGATACGCGCATAGCCTTGCAGAAACGCGCTTCCGGTCTCGTCGGCGAGGGACTGCAAATCGGCGTACATCCAGCGGTCAAGCGCGATGTCGCTCAGTTGCGGGTCGCGGGTGGTTTCGAGAATCTCCCGCGCCTGCGGCACGGCGGCGCCGAGTTTGCCGGGGAGACTGTCATAGTCGGCGGCGCGTATGGCTTCCATGAGTTCCGCCGCCGGGACGCGTCCCAAGTCGCTGAACATCTTCTCCGGCGCGGCGCCGAGGGCCAGTCCCTTGACGGCGGCTTTGGCGTTGTGGTAGTCGTAGGGGACGCGGAAAAAGTCAAGGTAGCGCGTATCGGGGGCGCCGTCGGCGAGGTCGCGGAACGTCTCCTCCCGGATGTCGGCTATCGCCTTATCCATCGCGTCGGGGTCATGCGGATTGAGTTCCGGATAGCCGCACTCCTGCAACAGTTTTTCGGTGTCCTCTTCGGAACGGGCGTCGAGAAGCTGTTCCATGCGCTCGCGGTTGACCAGACTGTTTTCCATGGCCCGAATGCGCGTGGAAATGGCTAAATAATCGGTGTCTCTGATTCCTTTCGGCATAGCGCTAACCCCCTTACGAGGCCGGCGCTTTGCGCAGTTCGGCTTTCTCCGGGAAGAGCGTCCGGACGACCGCGCCCGCCGTCTGCGCGCGCTGTAAGCGCACGAGCGTTTCAAAGGCGCAGTTGACCTCTACGTTTTTGCCTTTGAGAATCACGCCGCCGCGAATGTCCGCGGTCTGTTTCGACAGCGTAATGGTCTTGCCCTTGGCGTTCGCCTTGTCCACGGCCTTCTGTCCGACGCGTTCGCGGTCTTTCTTATTGAAAACCGCCTCTTCCTTGCCGCCCGCCGACGCCGCGACCAGTAACGCCGCCAGCGTGTCAATGTAGACGTGCTCCGGCATGTCGCACAGCTTTTCGAGGGCCTTATCGTAGGCGGCCTCTACGACTTCCTGACGCGCCGCGAGCGTGACCTTCCGCGCCTCCATCTGCGCCATACTGATAAGGCGCTCTTCGCGTTCGGCGGCGGCCTTTTCGTTACGTTCGGTCAGGGCGGTACGTTCGCCGTCGGCCTGCGCTTGGAAACGTTCGGTGATTTCCGTCGCCTCTTGGCGTCCCTTGCGCAAGATTTCGTTTATTTCCTCCTGCGCGTCCACGGCGATACGCTGCGTAATGCGTTCAATTCCATTCATTCTTGAACACCCCTTTCCGCGGGGGTCAGGCGCTGATATTGATAATCATCAGCATGGAGGCCAGCAGGGACAGAATCGCGTAGAACTCCACGGTAATGCACAGCACCATGCCTTTCGACCAGTCGTCGGGCTTCTTGGCGAGGATGTTAATGGAACCCGCCGCGACGCGTCCTTGGGCGATAGCGGAGAACAGTCCGCCGAGGGCCATGGGCAGACAGGCGGCGAAGTACTGCATACCTTGGGCAACCGTAAATTCGGGGAGCGTGCCGGAGAGCAGGCCCATGCGGAAGATAGCGAAGAACCACACGACCAGACCGTAGAGGCCCTGCGTGCCGGGGATGACTTGCAGAATCATGACCTTGCCGAATTTGGACGGGTCCTGACACAGAAGGCCCGTACCGGCTTCACCGGCGATTCCGGTACCCTTGGCGGAGCCAATGCCGGAGAGGACGGCGGCGAGACCCGCGCCCAACAGCGCGAGGGCCAGTCCGCCGATAGGGCCGAGGAAAGTACCGCTCTGCGCTTGCAGTTCGACCTGCTGAATCAGGCTCAAATCCATATCCATAGTTTTGTTCCTCCTGAAATGTTTTTGGATTCCGCGCCGGAAAGCGCGTCAGAATCAGTTTTCGCGGCAACCGCCAATTTTCCGCTTTACGCGTCCGGTTCGACGGCTTACGCGCCGAGTTTCCGCTTTACGCGTCGGAATATGGACGGCTTACGCGTGAATCGCCGCGCTTTACGACGGTTGCACATCGACGAATTTTGTGTTGATTGCCAGCGGGCGGAACGGCTGACCGCCGTCCTCGTAGAACTTGCCGAAGTATTCCAGACATTGCAGACGCAAGTCGTGGACGTAGCAGCCCAACAGGTTGAGGGCGAAGTTCAGCGTATTGCCCGCGAGGGAGATGATAAGGAAGACGACGATATTGCCGGGAATCGCGCCGAGCGTGTTGAACACCTGCGCGATGACGCTTCCGGCGAGCATGAGCGCCATCAGACGGGAATACGACAGAATGTCGCCGAAGTACCCGGTGACGTGATTGTACAGAGAACCGAAGATTCCCGTAATTTTTCCGAAGCCCTTCCCGGTGACAATCGGCCCGGCGAGCACCATCACGCCGCCGATAATCAAAACGACGGGCGTAATATTGGCAATCATGAGGCCCAGTCCGGCGAACACGACCCACCATGTGACTTCCTCAAAGACGGCGTCCATGACCTGACCGCGCCGCATTTTGAGCGCGAAACTGATTGCCATACCCGTGAGAATCTGTACGAAGCCCAGACACATGGCCCCGACGAGTATCATTAAGGTATCGTCCAGCGGCGTGAACAGGGCCGGGAGCGTAAAGTCGCCGCCCGTGGTGAGCTTGACGACTTGCGTCAGGAAGTCGCCGAAGAAGCCGCCCGTAATCGCGCCCATGATGAACGTGCTGACGCCGCAAAGCGTCAAGAGGCCGAAGAGGTGTCCGGCGGTTCCCTTGGGCTTGTACTTGCTCGTGATGTACAGGCCAGCCAGAATCATCAGCGCGCCGTAGCCCATATCGGCCATCATGATACCGTAGAACAGGATGAAAAACGGCGCCATGAGCGGATTAGGGTCGACGTTGCGGTAGTCCGGCAACGAGTACATCTCGGTGACCATGTTGAGCGGACGCGTAAGCCAGTTGTTTTTGAGGGCCACGGGGGGCTTGTCGTCGGGGGCGGGTTCCTCCTCGTCCCACGCGCAATTGTTGCTGTCAAGGAAACTGCGCACGGGCTGCATATTCTCGGCGGGCGCCCAGCCCTCGAAGAATATCACCGCGCCGTCGGTCATGAGTTTTCCGGCGTTCTCCTCGCGGAGCAGTTCCGTGTTGAGACGGTCGGCGTAGAGGCGCAACGCGTCGCGGTCGTCGCCGCACTGCGACAAATCCAGCTCGGCGTTGTCCTGCGCGGACTGGTTCTCGGACAGTTCGCGGTCAAGTTCGGCGATATTCTCCGCCGCCGTGCCCGTCACGCCCGGAAACGTCGTCGCGCTGAAGTTGTACGGTCTGAGAATCTCCTGCACGTCGTCCTCCGCGGACTTGTGGAACATCAGCAACGCGCAAGTCTGTTCGCGTCCGGCGCTGACCTCGTAAATCTCGGCGGGAAGGTCGCCCAACGCGTTCCGCGCCGCGCCGATGTCCGCGCCGCCCGGACAGGTTTCCAGACGGAAAGTCACATGTTCCGTTCCGGCGTCCTCCAAGGGCATATCCAGCGATTCCCACGGGACAAGCGCGGCCTTCCGTGCGTTCAGACGGTTGCGCTCGTTCTGGAGCCGGGAGAGCGTTTGCAGGAGTCCGTTGATTTTCCCGCTTGCGGCGCGGGCGGTCTCGACGGTTTTGGAGCTTAGGAACTCGTGTTCGGTCACGTCGCGGCGCAGGACGAACAAGCCTTCTTTCGCCGGGGCGTAACGCTTCAAGGCCTCCAACGCGGCGTTGACATCCGTCAGTTCGCTCTTGGTACGCGTCAGGTCAGACGATTCGCGGCGCAACAGCGCGGCCCATTCGGGGTCGGCTAACCGCTCCTCCGGTTCGCTGATTTCCACGCATCCCAGTTGAAGCAGGCCCTTTAAGAGTTCCTCTTTCTGCGCGGACATTGCCATGACGCGCAGCCGCTTCATTTTGGTAATCATTCGGCGCCCACGACCCTTCTGACAATGTAATCCGCGGCCTCGTCAAGGCGCGCTTGGGCATTCTTACGGAGCGTGTCGCCCTCCGCGCGCGCTTTGTCGTCAATTTCCTTCGCCTTTATCGCGGCGCGTTCCTCCGCACGGCGCATGAGCTTTTTCTGCTCCTCCGCCGCGCCCGCCCGGACTTCCTTTATCAGCGCTTCGCCGTTCTTCTGGGCGTCGGCGACGAGCTGTCGGGCCTCCGTTTGGGCTTCCGCAATCCGTCTTTGTCCTTCCCGTTCCGCGTCGGCCACTTTTTGGATTGCTTCCAAGGACATCTTTTATCACCTTCTCTCCGGATAATTCCTCCGGTTTTGACGTTCCGCCGCCCGTTTTGCGCTGTCCGGTAAGAATTTCCATCCCGGACGCGCCAAAACGGACAGTCTATCTCATTATAGGGGAAAACCTTGTCAGGCGCAAGCGGTTTCCGGTTAGTACGGATATTTTCGTCCGTTTGCACAATTTCCCCCGACTTTTTCCGACGTTTCCACAACGTTTCAACGCTTCCGTTTTCAACGTTTCAGCGGTTCGCAATGAGATAGGCCTTGCAATTTTTACGCGTTTATGGTATATTATAGGCGTAAAATTTTTCACAGGAGGAAGATACTATGCCCACGCCGCCCAAAGAGGGAAAACTGCTCTACCACATGACCCGCTTAGAGAATATGCCGTCGATTCTCGAACACGCTTTGCTGTCGCGGAAACAGGCGGAAGAACGCAGACTGCTTTCCATGGATATTGCTGACCATGAGATTCTCGCAGAACGCGAAAATTTCTGGTCTCCCCGTCCTCTTTCCGAATACGTCCCGTTTCACTTCTTCGTCAAAAACCCCTTTGACGGACGCGTATGTCGTCAATATGGCTCCGAGAATATGGTAATCATCGCAATTACGCGAGAATGGGCGCAAAGCCTAAGCTCTTCTTACATTGTAACGGCGCATCCCTTACACCCTTCCGCGCAATGTCTGCCTTATAATGAGGGATATGACGCGATAGACTGGTTCGCTTTGGAATCCCGCGATTATTACAATAATGACACCAAACAAAAGTGTATGGCGGAATGCCTGATTCCTGACGGAGTAGCGCCTGAAGATTTCGCTTGCATTTACGTCTATACTGACGAAGCGAAAGAAGAACTCCTGAAATATCCAAATTCTTGGCGTGTTAAACACTATCCCGAACGCTACATCCAAGTCGCTCCGTATATGTTTCCTTAAGCGCGGCTAAGATTGGGAAGGAGGCGAAACCCCATGATGAACTACACAACCGGAGATTTGTTTCAATCCGACGCGCAAGCGCTGGTCAATACGGTCAACTGCGAAGGCTACATGGGCAAAGGAATCGCCTACCAATTCAAACAGCGTTACCCGTACAATTTTGAGCGGTACCGCACGGCCTGCAAGACGGGAGCGTTACGCCCCGGAAAACTGCTTTGTGTGCCTGAAAACGGACGACTGATTGTCAATTTCCCCACGAAGGATAAATGGCGGAACGATTCAAAAATGTCCTACATTGACGACGGCCTGTCAGAATTGGTTCGTTTAATGCGGGAACTGCGAATTGAAAGCATTGCCATTCCGCCGTTAGGGGCCGGAAACGGCGGGTTAGTCTGGGCGCAAGTCCGGGAACTTATCGAAATAAGACTGCAACCCGTGGCGCAATTTGTCCGGATTCTGATTTATGAGCCGTCGGCGGCGTCCCGAGGCAAGCCGATTCAGGAGCCGCGTCTGAGCGCGTCGGCCCTTGTTCTGATGGAAGTGGAGCGAAAGTTACGCGGACGGGGCGGCAAGCCAGCCGGAAAGTTACGCTTGCAAAAGGGTTGCTATTTTGTCAACGTCTTTCTCGGCAAGCCCTATTTCAAATTTGAGAAGTACAAACTCGGCCCTTACTGCCACCCTATCGACGTAATCAGCGGCGACATCAAGGAGTTTAAGGAATTTCATAATGTGGATTCCACGGAAGAGGCGGAAATCATTCTGTACCGGAAGATTGTCAGCGAGAGCGTAAACCGTAAAATGGCGGAACTCTCCCCCGCGATAGAGGCCGCTTGTCAATATGTCAATTCCGTGAGAACCTTTCACGAACTGGAAGGCCTTGCTACCGCGCATTTTCTGATAGCGCTTCATCCGGGAATTACGCGGGAAGCGTTGAGCGCGGAGTTTTTGCGCTGGTCCCCGGAGAAAGCGGCGAAATTCGATGATGAGGAAATTTCCAGTTTTATTGAACGACTGTATCATGATGGGCTGATTGAGCGGGATATGACAGGATTTGTGACGAATCCAAACCTTTAAGCTATCTGTCGCATGTTTTCAGAAATTCCGCGCCAAAACGAACGGGGAACCTCGCTTATGGAGGCTCCCCGTTGTTCCGTTCCGTGCGCGAAAGAATCGGAAACTTTATTCGGCTTCCTTGATTGCGTACAAGGTAAAGTCGGCGTTGTAATCGGCCTCGCCGGTTTCGTCTATCGGCTCCGCGCCGTCCGGGTCGGCGTAGAGGACGTAGCCATCCGGCAGAGAATACTGGATAGGGTCGCCCTTGCGGGCCGTCGCGGATACGGTACGCTCTTCGGGCGTTCCGGGGTCAAGAATAATCGTACCGACGCGGGGGTCTTCGGCGTTTTTCCGCGCCATCAGTTCCGCGATTCCCTCCGGGCGTTCCGCGCCGTAAGTCACCGTCATGGTATCCTGTTCCTCACGCGTTCCGTCGGCGCGGACGATGTAAGAGACATTGCCGAGCATGGCGTAGTCCGACGCGTTGAGCGTATAGACTTCCTCAAAACAGTCGACATCGTTATAAGGGAAGTTGTCGTCGTCGTAATAGGGGCGGAACACGTCCGGGGAAAGACGCGTGGTCATGGTAATGGCGTCGCCGTCGGTCTCCACGCTGATAATCTCCTCCTGCGCGGTCAGGTCGGGGTCAAGCGTGAAATAGTTATAGGCGGAGTAACTCGTGTCAAACTCCAGAATCGCAACGTACTGTTCGCCGCTGTGGAAATAGCCGCTGGAGCCGTCGAGGAAGAGCAAATCCTGCTCCGCGCCGAAGTCAAGATAGGCGATTTCGGCGTCGGCGTACTGCGTGGCGAGGGCGTATTCCTGCGCTTCGGGGCGGACGTAGTCGGCGCGCATACTGCCGTAGGTTTGCGCGAGTTTGCCGACGGCGTTGGCGTCAATCATGTCCTGTACAGTCAGGGGCCACGCGGTTTCGGAATCGGCGGTATCGGCGTCCGCGGTTTCGGGCGCGGATTCGGCGGGGGCGTTACTGTCGGCGCTCTCCGTGGCGTCGGCGTTGTCGACGGGGGTGGACGCGTCGGCGGCGGGGGCGTTACTCTGACCGGAACAGGCGCAGAGCGCGAGAAGCGTCAGGACGGAAAGCAGTCCGGCAAGCAAACGTTTCCTCATGGGTAAAACCTCCTTTTATGTCGCCGGAATTGCCAGTTTATGACAATCAAGGCGGCTTTTTGACATGAAAAATATACCGCATGAGAAAATTTTTGTCAATGCTTTAGCGCAGATTTGTACAGGAGAAAATCGCGTGTAGGTATCGTTGGCAAGTTACGGTTTTTGCCCTCATCCGGCGCTGCGCGCCACCTTCCCCCGTTCCGGGCGTAGGCGTTAAGCTAAATCAAACTTGCCCTCATCCGGCGCTGCGCGCCACCTTCCCCCGTTCCGGGGGAAGGGCAAAACCATAGCGTAATCTTTGAATCCGTGCGGAGTTTTCGCAATGATTCCGCGTTGCTGTGAAGATTGCGCTATCAAGTCTACCCTTTCCCCCAAAGGGGGAAGGTGTCACGCAGTGACGGATGAGGGCAAGTTTTAGCCGACTTAACGCCTATGCCGCGCTGTGACGGACGAGGGGAAAAACGGAGACGTTACGCGTCAGACCTCCACGGCGGCGCCGGCGTCGAGAAAGTACAGTACGCGGCGCGTGACGGGAAGTTCCAGCACGCGGCGTAGGGCGTCGCTATAGGCTTGCAGTTGCGGACGGTACGCCTCAGCGCGTTGCGCCAAGGCTTGCGCGTCGCGGATACGGTCGGTTTTGAAGTCCACGACGGTGATTCCGGCGTCGGTCTCGAAACAGCAGTCCACGACGCCTTGCAGTAAGAGGGAATCGCCCGCGTGAGCGCGGGAATCGTATTCCGACGCGTCCATCAGGAGCGTGAAGCGGTATTCGCGCCGGATATTGCGCCCGTGACGGATGTCGTCGGCGAGCGGCGAGGACAAAAAGCGGTCAATGGCGCGATAGGGGATAGCGTCGGCCTGTTCGGGCGTGAGCAGACGCTTTTCGACTAACTTTGACGCTTGCGCGGCGGCGTCCGGGCCGGAGAAGTCCAGATGTTGCAGTAACAAATGCGACGCCGTACCGCGTTCGGCGGGGGTCAGGCCGTGGGCCTCCCAGCGGAATTTCGGTTGGGAGAGCGGACGCAAGGCCGGAATATGCGCGGCGGTTTCATCGGGACGCAAGGCGGGAATATGCCCGGCGTTTTCGGCGATTTCCTCGTCAACGGGACGCCCTTTCAACTGCGTGGCGGTGAGTTTCGCCGGAAGCGCGGTTTCCGCGCTATGCGGGTACGTCCACGACAAGAGCGACGGCGTAAACGGTAACGCTTGCGCGGTCTCATGGGCAGTCTCCGATACGGCGGGAAGTTCGCGGAAGTCCTCCGCGTCGTGCGTGAAGGTATCCCATGACAAGTCGGCGCCGTTCCAGAGGCTGTCAATCTCCGTCCCGGCGGCGGCGCGGAACGCGGAAGCCTCCGGACGCGTCAGCAGAGGCAACAGGAGCCAGTCGCCGAAGGATTTGCCCTCCGCGACGCTCTCGGGCCGTACCGGGACGCTTGTCATAGACGCGAGTTCCCGTAACTTTTTCGGCGCGTTGTAGACCGTGTCAACCATAATCAGTTTTTCTTTCGGACGCGTCATGGCGACGTAGAGAATCCGCTGTTCCTCCGCGAGATTCTCCCGGCGTAAGCGTTCCTCCACGGCGAGGCGGGCGAGCGTGGGGTAACGGATACGGCGGCGCAGGTCGACATAGCGCGGGCCGAGACCTAATTCCGGGTGTACGAGTACGGGCGCGTCGAAGTCCTGACGCGAAAAGGCGTGGTCGAGGTCGGCGAGAATCACGACGGGAAATTCCAGTCCCTTGGACTTGTGAATGCTCATGAGCCTTACGCCGTTATGGGCGCCGCTGTCGCCTTGGGGCATACGTCCGGCGTCGATGAGGCGGCGGATTTGCGTCACGAACGCGAACAG
>JAFSOM010000371.1 GCA_017447005.1 Oscillibacter sp. | reverse complement strand
GCTACGCGCCACCCTCCCCCAAAGGGGGAGGGCATGGACGGCGCAACCTTTCAGGCAGTCTATTTTTGCGCAAACTCTAAACAATCACGAACCGCCGCGAACGGCGGGAAAGGAGTTACAATATGGCTGATACGAGAAACCCCATTGCGACAATTACCATGGAGGACGGGCAGGTTATGCGGGCGGAACTCTACCCCGAGAAGGCCCCGAACACCGTCAATAACTTTATCGCGCTGGCGAACAGCGGATTTTACGACGGCCTGATTTTTCACCGCTGCATTCCGGGCTTTATGATTCAAGGCGGCTGTCCGCAGGGTACGGGCACGGGCGGCCCCGGCTATGAAATCAAGGGCGAGTTCTCCGGGAACGGTTTCCGCGGCAACGACATCAAGCATACGACGGGCGTACTGTCCATGGCCCGCACGATGGACCCCGATTCGGCGGGAAGTCAGTTTTTCATCATGGTCGGCCCGGCGGAACACCTCGACGGACAATACGCCGCCTTCGGACAGGTCATTCAGGGCGTGGACGCGGCGATTAACATTTCCCGCGCCCCGCGCCATATGATGAACGATAAGCCCAAAAAGCCGCAAACCATTCAGAGTATCCGCGTGGAGACGTTCGGCGTGGAGTACCCGCAACCCGAAACCCGCTGACGCGTCCGCCCCTAACATCCTAACCCCCCTAAATCCCCCTTTCAGGGGGGACTTACCGGAATTTCAACGCCTTGAAAAAATCCGTTCCCCCGCCCCTGAAAGGGGAGGGGGACAAGGGGAGGGGTTTCACCCGCACAAGAGCCATAGCCCCAACAGAGGCAGATACCGTTCGACGGGCGCGGGAAGTCCCGGAAGCGGGATTTCCTGCGGCTCGATAACCGTACCGTCCGGCCCCGGGAGTGCGCGTTGTACGCACAACACCGGCTCTTCCAGACTGGAAAACGTCAGACTGTCCCGCGCCGAAAGCCCGTAGGACACCGCGAAGTCCGCCCGGATACGCGAAAGCCATTCCGCCGGACAGTTTCCCGGCGCTAACAGCAGTCCGCACGACAACTCCGCGCCGCGGAAACTCCGACGGATACGGAACTTTCCGCGCCAATCCGTCAGAAAATCGCGGCCCCCGTCGGGCGTCAGCAAATCCGGCGCTAACAAATCCCGGCGTCCCTCGGGCGTCAGGGCGAGAACATCCCACCGCCGCGCCCGTAACCCGCTACGCGTCCGTAACCGCCGCACGCCACGCGGTAACAGCGCCGTCCAGCGCGCCGGACACCCGTAAATCCCGCATTCCATCGCTACCACCCCGCTACAGATTTCCCGATTTTGTGCGCTTGTATGCGTTTTCTTACCGTATGGAATCCAATGTCATTCACCTTACGCGTAACCCCCCTAAATCCCCTTTCAGGGGGGACTTACCGGAATTTCAACGCGTTGAAAAATCCGTTCCCCCGCCCCTGAAAGGGGAGGGAGACAGGGGGAGGGGTTCAGAACTCCCTTTAAGTGTCATTGTATGGAATCCCGTTTGCCGTCCGCGCCGCCTCTGCGCGTGGAGAATCCCCGAAAGGATGTGACGGAACTTGCTTCATATTCTGGCGCACTGGAAAACCGTCCGCCGACACCGGAAACTTGTCCGGGAGGGATGTTTCCGTCTCGGCCTGTACTGGCAGGGCCTCACGCATGACCTCTCCAAGTATTCCCCCGTGGAGTTTTGCGCCGGGGCGCGCTACTACTTCGGCGACCACAGCCCCAACGACGGACAGCGCCGTAAGTACGGCTACAGCGCCTCATGGCTTCACCACAAGGGCCGTAACAAGCACCACTTCGAGTACTGGACGGACTACGGCATGAACGGCGAGGGCATTATCGGCGTGGAAATGCCGCTCAAGTACGTCGCGGAGATGTTCTGCGACCGCGTCGCGGCGAGTAAGGTCTATCGCGGGGAAAAGTACACCGACGCCGACCCCTACGACTTTTTCCAGCGCGGTAAGGCGAAACGCTTACTCATCCACCCGAAAACGTCGGACTTGATAGAGTCCATGCTCCTCAAACTCCGCGACGAGGGCGAGGACGCCGCGTTCGATTACATCCGCGAACTGCTCGGTAAAAAGCCGCGTCGGAAGTCCGCAAAGCGTCACACGTCCGGCGCGTGAAACTCCGTCCGCGTCCTGTCCGGCGACGGTTGAGGAAAATCAGATTCCGCACGGAAGGCGCGTTTCTTGCGCGCCTGATGGAGACGTGGTAAGCGTCGTCTGTGGGGGCGGATTGACGCGAAAAATCCCCGGCTCAAAGTGAGTCGGGGAACAGGGAGTGAGTAAAGATATGACGCCCAGCCGCGCAAACCGTCAGATTTGCGCGGCTAAACGGTTCTATTCACGCG
>JAFSOM010000001.1 GCA_017447005.1 Oscillibacter sp. | reverse complement strand
TCCAAAGCAAGAGTTGGCAAGAGTACTTGCAGACGCAGGCAAGTTTGTCGAGAGCGATGAACCGTCTGAAAGCGGCCCGCCGCGCCGATACGCGGGAATTTGACTAAGAAGATTGCGCCGTCCATACCCTCCCCCGCGCACGGGGGAGGGTGGCGCGTAAGCGCCGGGTGGGGGCGATAAAAAATCAGTCAAATTCCCGCGTATCGGCGCGGCGGGCCGCTTTCAGACGGTTCATCGCTCTCGACAAACTTGCCTGCGTCTGCAAGTACTCTTGCCAACTCTTGCTTTGGAGCATGATTTCTTTGGCGCGTTCGGCGGCGCGTTTGGCGCGTACCATGTCGATTTCCTCGGGATGTTCCGCGCTGTCCACGAGAATCAGGACATCGTTATTTTCCACGCGGAGCAGTCCGTGACTGACCGCCGCAGTACGTTCGGTTCCGTCCGCCAGACGGTACCACATTTCGCCGGGAACTAAGGCCGTGACAAGGTTGATATGACGGGCCATCACGCCTATCGCCCCGTCGACTGTGGGCAGACGGATAGAGGTACACATACCGTCGAAGAAATCGCGGTCGGAGGCGAGAATATGCACCCGAAACTCTTCCGCCATCACTGCGCCTCCAATGTTTTCGCCTTGGCGAGCGCGTCCTCAATCGTGCCGACGTTGTAGAACGCCGCCTCCGGGTACTTGTCCATGTCGCCGTTGATAATCGCGGCGAATCCTTCCAGCGTGTCGGCCAGCTTGACGTAACGCCCGGGGACGCCCGTAAACTTTTCGCCCACGTGGAACGGCTGGGAGAGGAAACGCTTGATTTTCCGCGCCCGGTAGACAACTTCCTTGTCCTCGTCGCTCAACTCGTCCATGCCGAGAATTGCAATGATGTCCTGCAACTCCCGGTATTTTTGTAGCATTTCCTGTACGCGACGGGCGGTGAGGTAGTGGTTTTCGCCGACGGTGTCGGCCTGCAAAATACGGGACGTGGACGCCAGCGGGTCAACCGCCGGATAAATGCCCTCCTCCACGATTTTACGGCTCAACACGGTGGTCGCGTCCAGATGGGTAAACGTGGCGGCGGTGGCGGGGTCGGTGAGGTCGTCGGCGGGGACGTACACGGCCTGTACGGACGTAATGGAACCCTCCCGCGTGGACGTGATACGCTCTTGGAGTTCGCCCATTTCCGTCCCCAGCGTCGGCTGATAGCCCACGGCGGACGGCATACGGCCCAACAGCGTCGAAACCTCGCTTCCGGCCTGTACGAACCGGAAAATGTTATCAATGAACAGTAACACGTCGCGGCGCTCCTTATCGCGGAAATACTCGGCCATGGTCAGTCCGGACAGCGGCACGCGCATTCTGACGCCCGGCGATTCGTTCATCTGTCCGAATACCAGCGCGGTACGGTCGATAACGCCGCTTTCGCGCATTTCGCGCCAGAGGTCGTTACCCTCACGGCTACGCTCTCCGACGCCCGTAAAGATGGAGTAGCCGTCATGTTCCATGGCGACGTTGTGAATAAGTTCCTGAATCAGTACGGTTTTACCGACGCCCGCGCCGCCGAATAAGCCAACCTTACCGCCGCGGGCGTAAGGCGCCAAGAGGTCAATGACCTTAATGCCCGTTTCGAGAATCTCCACGGACGGGTTTTGCTGGTCGAATCCGGGCGGGCGGCGGTAAATGCTCCACATTTCGGCGTCCTCCGGCATGGCGTCGCCGCCGTCAATGGGATTGCCGAGCACGTTGAACATACGCCCGAGGACGTTCTTCCCGACGGGTACGGTAATCGTCCGGCCCGGGGCGGTGACGGTCATGCCGCGCTTTAGGCCTTCGCTTCCGCTGAACAGCACGCAACGAACGCGCTCCTGTCCGACGTGCTGACTGACTTCCATCACGCGTTCCTGATTGTCGACTTGCACGAGCACAATTTCCCGAATGCCCGGTAGCTTTCCCGGCTCAAAACGCACGTCCACGACAGGCCCGGAAACTTGCACGATAATTCCCGTGTTCAAGGGGACGCCTCCTTTCTGTGACTGCGCCTCTGGGCCATAGCCCCGGCGGAAATTTCCGTTATCTCCTGTGTGATGGCGCTCTGACGCTCCCGGTTTAACTGCAAGGACAAATCCGCCAGCAGTTCTTCGGCGTTGCGTCCGGCGGCGTCCATAGCCGTGACGCGGGAGTTTTGCTCACTGCAAAAGCTGTCCACGAGGGCGCTGTAAAGAAAGCCGCTGATATAGCTCCGCATAACGGCGGCTAATACGGTATCGAACGAGGGGAGAAACTCAAACTGCCCTTCGTCCTCTGCGGGTTCGTCGGCGTTCATAAACGGTTCGCGGCTCATGGGCAACAGGTGTTGTACCATGGTTTCCGTGCTCAACGAGCTTTTCATCTCCGTATAAACCACGACAATTTCGTTGAGTTCCTTCTTGTCGTAGAGGTCGAGCAACTCCGTACAGATTTGGCGGGCGCGGTTGAACGTCGGGTCTTGCGCCGTATAGCGGAACTCCGTCTCGTAGGGGCGGTGGCGCATACGGAAATGACGCCGCCCGTACTCCCCGACGACAAACAGCCGGGAGTCGGGCCGCTCCTCTAACAACGCCTCCGCCTTGCGTATGGCGTTGAGGTTGTACGCGCCCGCGAGTCCCTTGTCGGCGGTGATGACGAGAATGCCGCGGACGCCGTGCTTGTGGACGCCGCCGTCCGGCGCGTAAAAATAACGGCTCTTTGCGCTCTGTCCGGTACGGAACACGCGCTCGACTTCCTGCCGCATGGCGTCAAAGTACGGGCGGGTACGGTCAAGGGCTTCCCGGGCGTGGCGCAGTTTCGTGGACGCCACTAAATACATGGCGTTGGTGATTTTCCGCGTCTCCTGTACGCCTTCGATACGGGCCTTGAGTTCCTTGACGTTAGCCATTACGCCTCACCGCCCTGTTTTTTGGCGTCCGCCTTGCCGCCCGACTGCTCCTCGTCCTTACGGCGCAAGCGTTTCAAATAGTCGTCCGCAAATTTTTTCGCCGTGCCGAGAATGCGCTCGCGGTCTTCGTCGTCGAGTTTGCCGTTACGGTCAATCCGCTGGCACTCGTTGCGGTTGTTGCGCTCAATGGTCGCAAGCAGTTCTTCGCGGTACTCGTTGAGGCGGTTTTGCGGAATGTCAACCATGGTATGCGCCAAGGCCGCGACGAGTAACGCTACCTGACGGTGACGGCTCATGGGCGAATACTGGTTCTGGCGCAACAGCAGCATTAGACCGCTACCGTAAATCAACTGTCGTTTGGTGGTATCGTCGAGGTCGCTGGAGAACTGGG
>JAFSOM010000370.1 GCA_017447005.1 Oscillibacter sp. | reverse complement strand
ATGCTGACCTCGCAGGGACAGGACGAACAGACGGCGGCGGCGGTGACGGCGTTGTTTCTCTCGGGGAACGCCGACGCGATAGCGGCGCAGGGCCTGACGGAGACCTATCAGGCGTTGCGCATGCTCTATAACGCGCCGGACTTCCGGACGTTCGCCGCCGCGATACTCCAACAGCGCGGTTACTCCGAAGCCGACGCCAGAACGACGGCGCGGCAGATGGAGCAGATACGGACGCTCTATCAGACGCCGGAAGGCGCGGCGGCGTTGGAACTCCTTTTATCGTCCATGGGGAACATTGACCGCACGATAGGCGGCGTGACGAATACGGCGAGCCAGACCTTGGACGACGTATCGAATATGGCCGCGAATGTGATGTGGGACTTGGCGGACTTATGCAAAGAGCTGGACGACCTCATAGAGATGGCGGACGACGCACAGAAAGTTTCCGGGATTTTGCGCGATACGTCGGGCGACTTGCGGACGCTCACGGGCGGTCTCCGGGACACGTCGGCGGACTTGCGCGGCGTCACGCGTGATTTGCGCGGCACGTCGGCGGACTTGCGCGGCGCGTCGGCGGACTTGCGCGACGCGTCGGCGGCGTTACGCGAAACGTCGGGCGCGTTGCAGGATACGCTTCACAGTCTCGCGGACTTGCTGGAATCGCTGACGGCGACATCGGCGCGTTTACGGGGCGTCACGGGCGACTTGCGCGGCGTCTCGGCGACCGTGCGCGACGTATCCGCGACGGCGCGGGCGGCCTCGGCGAAAGTCCGCGACGCCTCCGCGACCCTACGCGCAACCCTGACGGACGTTGACGCGCTCCGCAAAGTCCTGAACGCTTACGAGCCGTCGGCGAAGAGCGCGTTGGAGACGCTCAAAAACCTAAGCGGCGTGGCGACAAACGCCCTCCGCGACGCGAATCAGTTGATAAAAAACGCGGAGAATCTCCTGAAAACGAGCGGGAATCAGTTGGACGCCGGGACGAAGGACACGTTAGCGGGGCTGACATCCACGATACGCAAGGCGGCGGACGGCATGGACAGCACGAAGGATTTGCAGTCGGCGAAAGACACGATTACGGATTTAATCGAGGACACGTGGGACGATTACAGCGGGGACGTAAACAATCTGCTGAACATGGATTCGACGGCGGAGGCGCAGTCTTTGACCTCGCCGGACAATCCGGCGCCGCAGAGCGTGCAGATTTTAATCCGGACGCAGGAAATCGACGCGGAGGAGGACGCGGAGACGGCGGAAACGGCGTCGCCGAAGGAGAAGAGCGGATTTTTCAGCCGCGTGGGACAGATGTTTCTTGACTTCTGGCAAATGGTCACGGGCGTGTTCCGTCACTGAGGGAGGCGGGGAGATGTTAGAGAGAATCGCGCATTTGCTGACGCGCAAGCCGTCCGTGATTATGCTGATTGCGGCGTTACTGATGATACCGTCGGCGTTAGGCTACATCGCCACGCGGGTGAACTATGACATTCTGTCGTACATTCCGGCGGATTTGCCGGCGTCGAAGGGCGAGAAGCTGTTAGAGGACCCGTTCAACATGGCGGCGACGAATATGTTGATAGTGGAGGGCATGCCGGCGGGGTACGCGAACGACTTGGTGCGCGAGATAAAAAACGTGGAGGGCGTATCCAACGCGTTATGGTTGAGCAATCTTGTGGGCGTACAGTTGCCCGTGGACATGATTCCGGCGCAGTTCCGCGACATGTTCTTTTCCGGCGACGCGACGATGATGATTATCCAGTACGACCACCCGGGCGCGTCGAACGAGACCATGACGGCGATAGGGAACGTGCGCAAGCTGTGCAACGAGAAATGCTTTCTGGCGGGGTTTTCCGTCGTGACAAAGGACACCCGCGACATTATGGAGGGCGAATTGCCGCTCTTTATCGGCTTGGCGGTACTGTTAGGCTTGCTTTCGCTGTCGCTGTGCTTGGAATCGACCGTTTTGCCCGTCGTGCTGATGTTAAGTATCGGAATCGCCGTCGTATACAATCTGGGCACGAACGTCCTCATGGGGGAAATTTCGTTCATTACGAAGGCTATCGCGGCGGTTTTGCAACTGGGCGTGACGGTGGACTATTCGATATTCCTGTATCACCGTTACGTCGCGGAGCGTCCGAACTACGCCGACCGCCGCGACGCGATGGCGCAGGCGGTCATAGCGGCGTTTCGTTCGCTGTCGGGTTCGAGTCTGACGACTATCGCGGGGTTTCTGGCGTTATGCTTCATGCGTATGACCTTAGGGCGCGATTTGGGCGTCGTGATGGCGAAAGGCGTGGTGCTGGGCGTGACGACCGTCGTACTGGTATTGCCGTCGCTGTTGCTCCTGTTTGACGACCTCATCGAGAAACACCGTCACAAGGTATTGATTCCCGACTTTAACAATATCAACGTGGGAATCATCCGCCACAGGGTATTTTTCGTCGTGGTCATGGCGTTGATGATTCCCCCGGCGCTGTACGCGTCGAGCAAGGCGGAGGTGTATTATCAGATTGACGCGTCGTTACCGCAGACCATCGACTCTATCGTGAGCAACAACAAGCTGAAGAGCGAATTTGACATGGCGACATCCCACTTTATCGTGTTGCGCGACGACCTCAACGCCGCGCAGATGAGCGACATTGAAACGAAACTGGAGGCGTTGCCGGGGATAACGTCGGTAGTCTCGTATCACAAAATGCTGGGCGGCGGCATACCGGATTTCTTTATCCCGTCGAGCGTGAAGGAGATGTTGAAACAGGGCGGCTATCAGCTCATGATGGTAAACTCGTCCTATCAGACGGCGACGGATGAAATTAAGACGCAAATGGAGGATATGCAAACGATACTGACGGCCTACGACCCCGACGCGATGATAACGGGCGAAGGCGCGTTGTATCAGGGTTTGATTGACACGTCCGGGCCGGACATCAGCCTGACGAACTTCCTTTCCGTGGCGGCGATTTTTATCATTATCGCCATTACGTTTCAGTCGATTTCGGTGCCGCTGGTACTCGTGGCGACAATCGAACTGGCGATACAAATCAATCAGGGAATCGCGTACTTTATGGGCATTGAGAACTTTTTCCTTGCTCCCGTCATCATCAGCAGTATTCAACTGGGCGCGACGGTGGACTACGCAATCCTGATGACATCCCGCTTTCAGGAGGAGTTACGCGCCGGAAAGACGCGCACGGAGGCGTTGCGAATCGCGGCGGACACGTCGGACGCGTCGATAATCACGAGCGCGCTGGTACTGTTCAGCGCGACCTTAGGCGTGTCCACGGTCTCTTCCATTGACCTCATAGGCACGATATGCACGATGTTGGCGCGTGGGGCGGTCATTTCGGCGGTTATCAGCTTATTCTTTCTCCCGGCGTTGCTGTACGTATGCGAACCGCTGTTCAACGTGACCTCTCTGCACTGGCGCACGTCGCCGGGAGACGCCGCGCCGGAATCCGTTCCCGACGCCAATCCCGCGCTGGACGCGTCCGCGCCGCTCTCGTTAAAGAAGCCCGCGCCGGAAGTCTATCCCGATACGGACGCGGACGCCCGTCCCGTTACGGACGGCGCGGAAACGGTCACGACGGAATAAGAAAAGCCTCTCCCGTCTTGGGGGAGGCTTTTTGAAGTATGCGTAAAGTTTTCGTTGGCGCGGCGGAAACTTGCCCCCACCCGGCGTTACGCGCCACCCTCCCCCCGCCCCTCTGTCGCTGCGCGACAGAGGGGGGCGAACTCCGCGCCTTGTCAACGATTCCTACACGCATACTGTGCGCATACGGAGACGAAGTTTCGCTTGCAAAGCGGGACGGTTTATGGTATCATCGGACGAAACGAGGAGAACGGAGGCGGCGCGTATGGAACAGTTTCAGCCCTATATCTTTGTCAGCTACGCCCGCGAGGACAAAAACAGGGTCATTCCATTTTTAAAGGCGCTCCAACAGGCGGGGTACCGTATCTGGTACGACGCCGGCATTCAACCGGGAGAGAAATGGAACAGGGCCATCGCAACGCATATCAAGAATTGCGCGGCTTGTCTTGCGTTTATTTCCGCTCATTCGAGCGCTTCCAAATATTGCGACCGCGAAATTCAATTTGTCGACCAAAATGAAAAACGCATTGTGCCGCTTTTTCTGGATGAAGACGTTAATTTTGAAGACATTGGAACGGAAATGATAGTCACGACCATTCAATCCCTGAAACTCTCGGACTGTCCGTCTCCGCAGGATTTGCTGGAACGACTGGAGAATCAGCCGGATTTTCGCGCCTGTAAAGCGGCGGCGCGGCGGGAAGGTCAAGCGTCCGCGCACCGGAGCCGCCGGAACCGGACGCGGGATTCCGCGCCGGAAGCCGCCGTCGTCCCGACGCTTGCGCCCGTGACGGATAGCGGGACGAAGAAAACGCGGAAGCCGTCGCCGCGGATACGCGCCGTATACGTAAACGGAAGGCTGGCGTTCAGCGACGAAACCACGCAAGAAAAGCCTTCCATGGCGAACGCGTTGCGCCTGACATTTGAGACGGCTTTGAACGACTATCTGGGCGACGGTTCCGCGCCGAACAAAAGAGGAGTTGTGGAGGCGTTCATCCGAAAACATCCGACATTTTTACGTTTTGAGGCGGTCAGCGCCGCGCAGTTCGTCGCCAAGAAACCGCTTGCCCTGAACGGCTTTTCCTCCCCGGTTTACCTTGCGACAAACAATGATACTCAAGCAAAGCGGATATACGTAACGCAACTTTGCGATTTTCTGAAAGCGGCGGGGCAAATATGCGATGTCCAATGGCTTACGACGGACGATAACGCCTCATGGTCTTGGGGCGAGAGAACAGGCGAGATAGTATTATTGAATCATGTGATTGCAGTGGAATCCCCGCCTGATGAGCGTCCTTGACGGCGATTCCTGAAACCGCGTAACACGCGCCGCCCTTCCCGATTTTACGGGAGGGGCGTTTCGTTTTGCGATTTTACGGGAGAGGCGTTTCGTTTTGCGCGAATTAACCCGAATTTGTTTTATTGCCGCCTTTTCAAATTTT
>JAFSOM010000369.1 GCA_017447005.1 Oscillibacter sp. | reverse complement strand
CGCGTGAATAGAACCGTTTAGCCGCGCAAATCTGACGGTTTGCGCGGCTGGGCGTCATATCTTTACTCACTCCCTGTTCCCCGACTCACTTTGAGCCGGGGATTTTTCGCGTCAATCCGCCCCCACAGACGACGCTTACCATGAAATTGCTGTCAAGGACAAATACCTTTGCGTAATCGAACTGCGCGTTCCCGAACCGGAAATCATAACTTGTCGATTCCGTGACCTGCGCGGATTCGACGGCAATCATTTTTCCCGCGCTGTTATAGACCGCGCAGAAAACAGTCGCCGTGCGGTCGGAGCAGGCCACATTCGCCGTCACAGCGTTGTTCAAGTTGCGCTGAACATCCTCAATAGCGGTGGAAACTCCAGAATCCGACGTAATGCGAATCGCGCCTGCGGATATTTCAACGCCAATGGCATCTTCGGACGTGTTGTAGAAGTCATCAGGGTCCTCAACAACTATGCTGAACTCAGCGTCCCCGGACACGCCGTCCTTGACTTTGAAATTCAGAACGCCCGCGTTTACGGCCCGCTTATCGCCGCCCGTCGCGTCCGTGAAATTGAAGATAACAGGGCTGTTCAGGTCTTTCAGCGCGACCAGAGCGTAATCGGCGTCATCCCTGCCTGTCAATTCCAGTTTGGAGGAATCGTAACTTACTTTGAAGCGGAAACTTACCAATCCCGGATTATCTTTCAGAAGCACAGGAACTTGAATGGTTTCGCCCTGCGCCGCCGTCCGTCCGTCAATCGCAATCGTGACCGGGCCAGCGGCTTGAAGTCTCGCCCCGCCAGATTGCGTCTCCGTCCCGCCACACAGCGTCACATCCCAATCGCTCAGGAACTGCTGGAGGCGTCCGACATCGCGGTTATTGATTTTCCCGTCGCCGTTCGTATCGGAGGCGGCGCGTACAATCGTCACGTCCCAATCGCTCAGGAACTGTTGCAGACGCCCCACGTCCCGGTTGTTGACTTTTCCGTCATCGTTGACATCTCCGGGAGTGCAGTCCCGTATCGTCACTTTTCCGGCGACGGCTGAGAAATCTACCGACTGGCCCGTAGCGTTATAGAAATCGTCGGGGTCATCAATCACGACGCTGAACGCGGCCTCCCCGGACGCTCCGTCCTTCACTTGGAAATTCAAGACACCCGCGCCCGTATCCGTTCTGTCGCCGCCCGTGGCGTCCGTGAAGTTAAAAACAACCGGGCTGTTCAGATTCTGCACGGCGACCAGATTATAGTCGGCGTTGTCCACGCCCGTCAATTCCAGTTTGGATGCGTCGTAAGCCACCTTGAAGCGGAAACTTACCAGACCCGGATTGTTTTTCAGAAGAACAGGAACCTGAATGGAGGAGCCGGGAGCCGCCGTCCGGTCGGATATGGCAATCTGCGGGGCGTTGGACGGGGCGCTGTCAATCTCACAGACAAATGGGTACTGAAGGCAACCGCTGATGTCATTCCATGCGCCGTCCTCGTATACGCGCAGATGGTTTTCCTCTCCTGTGTGGGTCAATGAGACTTCATAGCTGACGCTGTTATCGGGCTGTCCGCTACGCCAGTTTTCGTAAGAAAACGCTTCTTGCGTAACCCACCGCCAGTGTTGCTCATCGTCAGCGTCAGTGCCGCCTATCCAAAACTCTCCCACGATAATTGAACGGACAAACGCGTTTTCCTCCGCGCTGGAAATAGTAGCAAGATGTCCGCCACGATTTTCGCATATCCGCTCTGCGGCGTACCATGTCACAGGCGTACTAAACGCCAGATAGGTATGTCCGTTAAAGGACATTTGCTCAGGATTTTCCTCAATATCGCTAATAGTGGTGAAATCAAACGTAATCGTATGAGTTGAGGCGAGCGTTCCGCTTCTTACCCCTTCGTGAACTCCGTTATAGGAATATCCCGCCTTCGGCTTAATATCCTTAATTTCATAGCTTGTTCCAGCGGGCCAACGCGCGTAATAATCCGACACGTCATTGGCTTCGAGAGAGCCGTTAATCCAGACATCCGCTGTGCCATAGTCGCCAAGTCCTCCAGACGCCGCGCCGTCCAGATAGCCGTTGACATCCAGATAATAGATTGGCGTCAAGCGGAATTTTTGCGCCGAACTTCCATTGAACCAGTACGTCCAGATATTCGTCCCGTCCTTCGCTTCGCCGCCGCAAACATCCGCGTAAAAGCCCAAAGCGGAATGGATGTAAACATATCCGTCGCCAGCGTCTTCAAACATCCATTTCTGCGCGTTATTGCCGTTCAAAGGACATTGGGAAATATTCACTCCGCTGGCGACAACCGCGCCCTCCACATCCATCGCCATACCGGAATGGAGCGCGACAATCGTATAGTAGTCGCCCTCTTTGACGATGGTAAACCGCTGGGAATCAATTCCGAGATTCTCCCATGTCTGAATGTTGGCGCCTTGTTCCATACTCGCGCCGGAAATGTCAAGCACCCGACCGTCCACAGCGGAAGAAATCATGTAGCTTCCGTTTTCCACAGAGACGGGCGCGTCAATCTCACAAACAAATCCGCGTGAGACATATCCCGGAAGGTCGTTCCACGTACCGTCCCAATACGCTTGCTCGGCGTAGTTTTCGCTGCCTTCGTCATTGTCCGTGGCGTTATTCCACTCTCCCTCCGCCCATTTTTCATAGGAGAACGTCTCTCCCGTAACCCACTCCCACGCGCCGCTGGCGTGTGTCGCGCCCAGCCACACCCGGCTCTCTCCGCGCAACGAGTGGACGAACTGGTTTTCCTCCTCGCTGGCAATCGTGACCAGATGACCGCCCATAAATTCGCAAAGCCGCTTGGCGGCGTACCATGTCACTTCTCGGTCGCAGAACAGGTAGACATGATTGTTGAATGTTCCCTCGGCGCGTGGAGCCGAAACGCCGCTTGCGTCAACGCTGGAAAAGGCGAACGCCAGATTGACCGTTCCTGAGCCAATCGCGCCCACACGCGTCCCTTCGCGGAGGCCGTCATAAGAATATCCGGGCTTTGGCTTAATGTCCTTGATTTCATAGCTTGTCCCGGATGGCCACTCCGCGTAATAGTCAGACACGTCGTCCGCAACCAGCGAACCGTTGATGTAGACATCCAGAGTTCCGTAGTCTCCAAGGCCGCCAGCCGACGCGCCGTCCAGATACGCGTTCACGTCCAAATAATAGGCGGGCGCATTTACGGACAGCGAAGTCCATCCGCTCTGGACCGTATCCGCGTTCGGACGCGAAATGACAAAAGCGTTGTACGTTCCCACGGCAACATTGTCAAACGTAAACGAGGCCTGCGTTACCGAACCGGAGGAATATTTTATATCCTCCCATCTCAAGGCTCCTGCACCAGATAAACGTCGTAGTGCGTCGCGTTCGCCACCGCGTTCCATGAGACGGTTACGCTGTATCCGCTTACCGTCACGCTCGGCGCACCGGGCGCAACTGGCGCGGGAGAATTGCATATTTCACAATTATCCACATACGCCTCGGTCGAGCCGTCTGTAAAAAGTTCTCCGCATATGGAGCATCTCCAGTAATGATAGTGCGGATGCGCCGCTTCATACCATTGGTATGCCCCTTTAATATGCGTATCATGAGTTTGACCGGGTTCAGCCGGAGTAAGCTGTACGGTCTGTGTAGTCGATGCGCCATAGTAATTCCATAACGCATGGTATCTGTCTCTGGTATGGCTATCAATAATTGCTGTACCCGACGAATCCCTTCCAACGCATATGACTGCATGGGCGTTGCTGTTATAAAAAACGGGACTTCCCAGCCATACATTCGAGTTATTCGCTGTTACCTGCAATCCGCGATTATTAGCCATCCATACGCGCAACTGTCCCGCTCCAGTCCATGTTGCGCTTCGATTACTGGATGTGATATAGAACCATCCGTCAACCCCGTAAGAGCTACCTTGTACTTGGGGCATTCCTCCTGCGTTAATACATTGCGATGTGAAATTCGCGCAGTCTCCACCAAGAGACCCAAAATTGTAATAGGCTGGGTTGTAGTTGCTCCAATACGTATCCGCATATTCTACCGCTTGATAGGGATTATAAGATTCATAATAGTTGGGCGAAAGAAGGGATGCGGTTTCCTCATTTAACACGGCTTCACCGCTGACGTTGCCGCTCTCTATATCATAACTGAGAATACGGTCAATCTCGTCTGGATTGGCTTTTGTTGAATCGCTAATCGTACTTATTCCGAAAATGTCCGTTTCATCGTACTCATCGGACATAATTCGGAAAGAATCTCCCTCTGCGCTCAACGTGATTTTATGATACGTTCCGTAACCGGAAACATCACTGCCGCCAATGCCGTCAGCAAGGTTATCATAGTCGTAGAAAGTCCATTCGTAGACATAGATGATAATCAGGCCGTTATCGGCATATATGGTATAATCTTTGAGGATTCGTGTAGTAACGTCCGCATCCGTAATGATGATATTAAGACGTTCCTGCATGGTCTGAATCGCTTGCGTATGCTGAATGTTTTCGATTTGAACTTCATTGGAAATTGTAATATTCTGCGCAGAAAGTAGATGCGTAGAGCCGGGAAACGCGCTTTCACGCACCGCAAAATATGCGGATACGATTTCTTCCGGGGTATTGGACGAGTTGGCGTTAAGCAGAGACGTTGCCGCCCTACCGAACCAGAGTTCAGTCATCTCATGACAATTCAACCCGGAAAAATCATGAGAATCGTCCGCAGTCGCCTTGCCACTCTCCAATTCGTCAAACACTCCCGGCGAAGCTAAACTTCCGTTTGCGGTCATTGCGCTTACTTCATCAGATTCCTGCACCGCCCATGTGGGAGACGGAAACAGAGAAATGCAGAGCGCGACAACCATAGAAAGACATAAAATGCGCTTCATACTACCTCCCTACTATGACTTCATGCTTACAACCGCTAAAAAGTGTACCTTCTTGTAGCAAGAACCCATCCGCTTTCTTATTCACTTTATCGTGAAAAATTTCTGGAATTGGGTATTGCAATCTAAGGAAAATTGTGCTATTCTAATAATGATTATCTCAAAGTAGGCATTTGCAGGAAGGTACACGTTTCTGTAACGGATTGCTCTTACAAAAAATTAGTTTTCTTGCAAAGTTTCAACTTGCACGGTGAACGCTGTTGCCTTTTCGTCATTAAAAGGCACCTGAGCCGTCATTTTTCGCTGTCACAAGGAGGACAGTTGCCTTCCAAGTTGCGAGGATGATGAACCTAAAAGCAATTAGACGCACGTCGAATTAACCGCAAAGTCATTTCTTGCCGTCAAATTAGGTGCCAAAAGGTTCAAATCGGCATTGTCAATGACTCCGCTTTCAGCGCACAGGTCGAAAGTTTCATTCATGTGGAAAAAGCAAAAGACGATATTCATGCTGTATTATAGACTATTTGTCAGTTTTTTTATAGATATAAAGTTTGTAATGGCATTTTCCAAAATTTTGTCATGCTATTTTTCAATTTGCATCCTCTGCGGACATATTCAGCGCTGTAATGTCCGGCAAACCAGCCGCCGCATTGTAATCTCATCATAATTGTCTTTCAAACGCTTCATTTCACTAAAAAAGATTGATTTTTTTGCTTTTTCCCGCGACCTCACTAACTAAGGTCTGCTTTCCACGCAATCGAAATTGAACGGACTTTCCGTAGCCGCTCACCGGACTTCTCCGATGAGCGGCTTTTTATATCTATCTTGCAATGAGGCGAAAGAATAAACTTCGCTGACTGCGCCTTTCAAAATATCAGAAAACACTTTAGAGCGAAATCGCTGAAACTTCCGGGAACTTTTTTGAAAAATCGAAAGTCCCACTTCAACGATTTTCGACATAAAAACTCAAAAATTGACATTAAAATCTTACATTGCCGACATTTTCCGATTCAAAACTTCAGATTTCCCTTTTCCAACTTTTTCATTAGGCGTCACCGTTCAACTCCGCTTGCTGATTTGACGTAGAACGCCGCGAAAAATGCCGGGAGGGGGACTTTTTTTGCACTTTCGTCCTTTATTTCCTCTATTAGTTCGACAAAGTGCCGCTTTTGTTGTCAGAAAACGCTGGCAGGCATACATAGCTAAATATCCGTAGACCTCCATTTCCCACAAACAAAACAGGAAATGGAGGATGGACAATGTACAAGAAAAGCGTCTATATCATGGACGAAAAGCAGGCGGACGGCAGCGTTGTTAAAAAGCAGGTGTCCGGCAGGGAGTTTTACAAGGCGGTTCAGGCGTCTAACGCCCTTCCGCTGAATCAGCGCCGCTATTTCATCACGGACCGCTTTATGTACGACGGTTACGAGGATACCGTTGTCATTGAGGTCACGCGTGAAAAGTATCTGGAGTGGCGTCGGGAACGCTATGCCTCCGAAAAGGACCACACGGATTCCAGCGGCGATAAGGACAGCAACGAGGACAAGAACCCCCCTGTGAAATATGAGTTCGTTTCCTACGAGGCTATAACCGAGAAGGGCGTCCAGTTCAGAAATACGACTGATTTCACCGGGACGTTCCTGTCCGCCGATGACGAGGATAACCGCATCCGCAGCGTCGCTCTGGATGAGCTTGTCCGCAAGGTTGCGGCGTGGAAACCGTGGGCGTCCGATATGCTCAAACTGCGCATGATGGGATTCAACAATGCGGACTGCGCCGTGATGATTGCGAAGCGCTACCGCGTCACTGAGCGGATGG
>JAFSOM010000368.1 GCA_017447005.1 Oscillibacter sp. | reverse complement strand
GTCCAGTACGCTCACATAGACTTTCGCGTAACGCAAATCCGACGTGGTATCCACCCGCGTGACCGACACCATACCCGCCGTATTCACGCGTGGGTCTTTCAACTGCCGGATAAGCGCGGATAACTCCCGCTGGATTTCCTCGTTAATGCGTCCGATTCTGTTGCTTGGCATTATTGCTCCTCTCCGCTTTGCGCTTTCCGCCGTTTATCACACTCCGCAAAATAACAGATGAAATGATAAGCGGAAATTCGGTCTTCTTCTGACAGGCGCTCCAAGAGTTCCCGGATATTTGCAGTATCCATATATAATCCTCCGATGTTCAAAAGAGTTTGTCAATGAACATTCGATAGGCATTGCCGCCAATGATTCTTGTAGAGGCAATGTCCACGCCGCCGCCAATTACCCCGCCAACAATGGGAATGGTTTTTCCCAAATTGACAACGCCTTTTTCGCCAAATTTTGTAAAAAGGCGCATACCGACTTTTTGGTTAATTTGGGTGAGAGTCTTTCCGGGGATACTCTTGATTGCGTTTAAAGCCACTCGTTCCCCTACTTTAATGCCGGACTTTTTCATAATATCCGCTGCGGCGGAGCCAGTCAAGCACACGTAAACCAAAGATTGAACTTGGTCCGCGTGAGTATCAAAGCCCCCCATTTGAGCGATAGTCGCTATCATCCGCATTTGAACATAAAGGACACTGCTGACATTTGCCGGAATTGCAACAGGCAAAGTAATTAAACCGCCCAAGCCAGTAAGAAAGCCGGAAGTGCCGCATTTGAGCGTTTGATAATTAATCAAACTTTTAGCGGCGGAACTTGCATTATGATGATTTTTAGAAAGATAATCATATGCCAGTTCATCAATAGACTTGCTGACCAATGGAATGCCGTCTAACGCTTTGCCATATAGCGTATCTAGAATTTCTTGCATTTGGTTTTCATTTAATAATTCCATTTTGTCCCTCCTGTCCAGCCAATCCAAATCGGGACGACGGCAACGCCGCCGCCCCTGAACCGTTCGCGTGATTGCGGATGCTCCGCCCCGGCGTCACTGCGGAATCTCCTCCATCGTGAACGCCTCGATAGTGTCGCCCTCTTTGATGTCGTTGAACTTCTCGACGGTCATGCCGCATTCGTAATTTTCGGCGACTTCGCGGGCGTCGTCCTTGAAGCGTTTCAGCGACGCCAGCGAACCTTCGTGAATCACGATACCGTCGCGCACGACGCGCACCGAACACGACCGCACAATCTTGCCTTCCTTGACGTAACACCCGGCGACCGTGCCCACGCCCGAAACGTGGTACACTTTCCGCACTTCGGCATGTCCCAGCACGACTTCGCGGTACTTCGGCGCAAGCATACCCTTCATGGCCGCCTCAATTTCGCCGATACAGTCATAGATAACGCGGTACATGCGCATGTCGACATTCTGACGCGCCGCGCCGTCACGCGCCGCCGCGTCCGGACGCACGTTGAACCCGACGATAATCGCGTTGGAGGACGACGCGAGCATAACGTCAGACTCGTTAATCGCGCCCACGCCGCCGTGAATTACTTTCACGTTCACTTCGTCGTTGGAGAGCTTTTCAAGCGACGCCGTGACCGCCTCCACACTGCCCTGTACGTCGGCTTTGACCACTAACGCAAGCTCTTTGCGTTCCCCGGCCTGAATCTGGTCGAACAGGTTTTCAAGCGAAACCTTCTGAACGGGCGCGGCGGATTTGGCGCGTTCCTCGGCCTTGCGCTGTTCGACGAGTTTACGGGCCATCTGCTCGTCGGCGACGGCAAAGAACGGACTTCCCGCCGTGGGCGCCTCGGAAAGTCCGGCGATTTCCACAGGTACCGACGGCCCCGCCGTTTCCAGACGGTTTCCCTTGTAGTCCGTCATCGTGCGGACGCGTCCGACGGCGGTTCCGGCGATGATAATGTCGCCCTGCTTCAACGTGCCGTTCTGTACCAGCAACGTCGCCACGGGGCCGCGGCCCCGGTCAAGACGCGCTTCGATAACCGTACCCTGTCCGGCGCGGTTCGGATTCGCTTTCAACTCCGCCATTTCCGCCGTAAGGATAACCATTTCCAACAGGTTCTCAATGCCGATTTTCTTCTTGGCGGAAATCTGACAGCAAATCGTCTCTCCGCCCCAATCCTCGGGGACAAGACCATGCTCCGTAAGCTGTTGGAGTACGCGGTCGGGGTTGGCGTTGGGCTTGTCAATCTTGTTGACCGCCACAATAATGGGAATATTGGCGGCTTTGGCGTGGTTGATAGATTCTATCGTCTGCGGCATGATTCCGTCGTCGGCGGCCACCATGAGGATAGCAATATCCGTAATCATCGCGCCACGCGCCCGCATGGACGTAAACGCCTCATGGCCCGGGGTGTCAAGGAAGGTTATCGGCTTGCCGTTAATCTCGACCTGATACGCGCCGATAGCCTGCGTAATGCCGCCGGCCTCCCCCGCCGCTACGGACGTATTGCGGATAGTGTCAAGCAACGTCGTCTTGCCGTGGTCAACGTGGCCCATGACGACGACAACCGGGGCGCGGGGAAGAAGGTCTTCCGCTTTATCCTCGCGCACGTCGATGAGCTTCTCTTCAATCGTCACGACGACTTCGCGCTCGACTTTACAGCCCATTTCCTCGGCGATAATCGCGGCGGTGTCAAAGTCGATAAACTGTCCCAGCGACGCCATGACGCCGTTTTTCATGAGGCACTTGACGACTTCGGCGCCGGTCTTTTTCATACGGGACGCCAATTCGCCGACGGAAATGCTGTCCGGAATGGACACCTTCACGGGCGATTTCCGCGCCACTTCGAGCTTGAGACGGCGTAACCGCTCCGCTTCGTCCTGACGGCGTTTCGCCGACATCGTCTGCTGACGGTTCTGCCGCTGACTGTTGCGGAATTTCTCTTTTCCGGCGCGTTGCTGCATACGTTCCCCGCGCTGACCGCCCAAGTCCTCAAGACGTTCGTCGTACTTGTCAAGGTTGACATCGCCGCCTTTGCGCGTGTCGACAATCTTACGTTGCGGCACGCGGGACTGCGGTTTCGCCGACTTCGTTTCCGTGGCTTTCGTATCGGCGGCGGATTTGACGGGAACTTTCGCCGCGCCGCCCTGATTCCTGACATTTGCGGCGGGCGCTCCGTCCGCTCTGGAGTCGGAAGCGCGGGGCGCGTCCGTTCTGGCGTCGGAAACGCGTCCGGCGTTGCGTCCGCCGCGACCGTCCGCGCCTCTGCCGACGTTCTCCGCGCCGCGTCCGGTACGGTTATCCGGCGTCCGGCCCGTGCGATTGTCCGCGCCTCTGCCGACGTTCTCCGCGCCGCGTCCCGCGACGGGTCTGCCTTCCGCCGTCCGTCCGGTACGCTGTTCCGCCTTCGCGCCGCCCTGATTCCTGACGTTCGCCGCGGACGCTCTCTCCGGTTCGGCTTTCATTTCCGGCTTCGTGACGGGCGCCGTCTCTTCGGGGGCCTTCTCCGCGACGCCCGACGCGGCGGGAACGTCAGCGGCGGGCGTTACGGCGTCGGCGACGGGTTGCGCGTCCGTTGCGACCGCCGCGACGGGCGTTTCCGTGACGCTTTCCGCTTGCGCGACGGCCTCTTCGGGTTTCTTTCCGCCCCGGCTCTTTTCCGGAACGGTGTCATCGTAAATCGACTGTATGTTAGAAATTTGGTTATGCTGGGTCAGATAGTCAAAGATGATGGACAAATCGCTCTCAGACAGGGGTTGCATATGGTTGCGCGGCTTGGTGGAATACGCGCCTAAAATCTCCGTGACGGACTTCGACGGAATCCCGAAATCCTTCGCCACTTCATGCACTCTG
>JAFSOM010000038.1 GCA_017447005.1 Oscillibacter sp. | reverse complement strand
GGCGGGTTTTGCGGTTCGTTTTTTGCTGTTGCCGCATCAAAAGGGATGGAAAATAAGCCTTGCTTTATGCTTATTAACTTAGAGAGCATGACGCTGGCGAATTTCTCTGAAAATGAGCGAGCGTTTCATGTGCAGGCGGATGAAACGGGCATTTACCTTTCACGACCTGCCGTTGACGCGGTGTCTAAAATCAATCCATACGCGACAACAGAGGCGGAAGTCATAGAGCGGACGCTCGGTCAGATTAACTCCGAAATCGAATCCTTTTCTAAAGTCGGAGACAAAACCCTAATCGTCTCTAAAGACGGGATATGGACGCTTTTCGACGAACATGCGCAAAAAATTGCGGCTCTTGATGCGCCCTTTCAAATCAGCGCGGCGGATTTTGGCTCTGATTACCTGCTTATGACAAACCGGGACACGCCTTCCTTGCTCATCCGAAAATGGGAAAGGCATCCGGATTCGGTTATCTTCCGCTATGACCCCTCTTTCCACCATCTGGAAGCTCATATCCACACGGACGGAAACAGCGCCATGCTCTGCTGGCCCAATCGGTTTGTGATTGTAGACCGGAGCGGAAGCGCGCTCACGCCGGAGCCGATAGAAATTCCCGATATGGAGCAAATGCGGGATTACCAATATCGGCGCGTCGGACAGACAGACCGCCTTGGAAATACGGTATCGCATGACTTTTACGAGATATGGTATTATGACGGTCTCGTGTGCGGATACTCCGCGAAAACGGGAGAGCTTTTGTTCACGGAGCAGGGACCCACGCCGGATTCGCTGGGTGCTTCGCGTCTGCGCAATGAGGAAGTCATGGAGACGGAACATTTTCGTGCGGTCGCTCCTCTCAATGCCACGCCTGAGATTTATGACAAGGTGACTGGGGAGCGGATTGGCGTATTAGAGGCGGATGGAAATCTGGCGTATATTTACGAAGCCGGAGATTATCTTGTCGCTCACTATATGACCATAAATCAGGAGCATTTCGGAATGCTTTTGAACCGTGATTTACAGGTCTTGGCCGATTTGCCCGAATTGACGGACGTTCTGCCGGACGGAACGCTGATTTTCGACGATGACCTTGGGAATTTGCGGCAAAGCCGCGTTTATTCCATAGAGAACCTAATCGCTCTGGGGAAACGCTACAAGGAGGTTAACTGATGAACGCATGGAAGCGATGGCTTGCGTCCGCGCTGTCCGCCGTCATGCTGTTTTCTCTGATTCCCGCTCCCGCTTTTGCCGGGATGTTGGAAACGAATGAGGAGACGGCGTCCGTCGCGGAATCCGTCACGGGGGCGGAAAGCGAAAACGGCAAAGCGTCCGTAACGGAAATCGAACGCGACGAGGCGGAATTGAACAGCGCCGCGGACGACATTTATGAAGTCGGCTACCGTTTTTCGGAGGAAACTCCGTGGACGATTGTGGGCGCCGATAAGGATAAGAGCCGCCGCGACGCCAATTACAGGCTCTTTGCCCAAGATGGCGAGAATTTCAATTACGCCATTGATTTAGCGGAAGCGTTTCCGACAAGGGAGGACGTGAAATTTCCGCTGGAAGTCTATCTCATTGTCTGGGATGCCGCTGGAAAAAGCGAGGAACTGAAAAACGGCGACGAACTTTACAAGTTTGACGATGAGACGGATAAAATCTCCATCCTGAACACGAACTATTCTCTTTCCGTCTACGCGGACTGGCTGGAAGAGTTTTATTATCAGGCCGGAGACAGAGAGGAATCGAAAGTCACCGCCGACCAAGATTGGCGAAACGCGCACAGTAAGGAATACGAGGACAGCGCAGACGGAATCGCTGTCAACCTGACGCGAATGGAGACGTTGCCTTTTGCGTTAAAATTCCGCGTCCCGGACGGCGCGTCGCCGCTGACATTTTCCAACCCCTCCCCCGACGGGGCTGTGGAGACGGAAGGGCAGACCGTCACCTTTCTGACGCAGGACGCATCCGTTACTGTCAGCTATAAGCATGAAACGAACGGAAAAGAGATTGTTTCGGAATCTGTGTTTTCCGTACACGACCCCTATTATGGCGAAGTGGCTTACACGCTGAACGAGAATGAAGAGAATTATGAACTGGACGAAGAGCCGGATAAAAACTGGATTACATTCGGCTCGGACGCGGATTGGGCAAAAGAGTATCCGGACAACTATAAGACCGCGACGGAGGAAACGCTCTCTCTTGGCGATGATGACAGTTTCCCGTTCCGGGTGAGATTTTACATGCGCGGCGTCAGCGACCCCGCCAAGGCGTTTTCCGACGAAACGGGCGTACAAAGGGATGAAAATTCTTTTGTTGCGTTTTTCCAGAAAAAGGGCGCTTCTTTGAAAGTCGGCGATTACGCGTTTACGACAGAGGACTTGCGCGCCGGGGAAGTGCGCTATTCCGCCGCGCATATCGGCGCGAAAATCTTGACGCGAGATAAGAATTGGGCGGAAAGTCATCAGCGCAGTTATATATACAAAGAACCGTCGGATAATGCGCATATTATCCGCCTGACGGAGTACAACACATTCCCTGTAGAGGTTACGTTCTCCCTGCCCCGTGATAAGGTTTCCGAGTTGGAGTTTTCCGGCACAGATGTAACAGTCGGCAAAGTGGAAGCGCAAGAACGTAACGCGGACGGCTCCTATCCGCTTTCCTTTAAGGAAAAGGACGCTTCCGTGACCTTCGCGGGCTATACGTTCACCGTGCATTCGCCGTTTGAGGGTGCCGTGCGCTGTGAGATTGTTGGGAGCGGTCGGAAATTAATTGTAGGCGCTAACAACGAAGCCAATGCCGTTTACGCTAAGGAATTACAAGACGCCGCTGACAAAGGCACCAAAGAACGCTGGAAAAGCGAGCCGGACGGCTACGTCGAACGGACGCGCCCCAATTATATCCTCTTTGGCAGTGAACAGACCGTTATAGAATTGAAAGAGGGCGAATATTTCCCTTGTACGGTCAAGTTCACGCGCTGGGAGCCGGACAAAGGCTGGGATGAGGATAACGCCGACACGCAAGTTTTCAACAGCGTAAAGGAGGCGAGCGGCGCCGACACGATAATTACCGCCTTTAAGGATACCAATTTTGCGCGTCAATTCGCTATTCACGCCGATTGGCTTGACGAGGTGAAATATCAGCTTCCCGGACAGTCGGCGGTAATCGTGTGCAACGATGCGGAAAAAGCAGCGGCTCTCTCCCATTATGAACTTTTTGGGGGAAAAGATTTCGCCATCAATCCCAATAATTCCATTGTCTTTCCGTGCGTAGTGACGTTTACTGTGCGCAATGCCAGCGGTTCCGAAACAGTGGCGGAAGAAAACTTTGAAAATTCCGATGCGGAAGCGGAAATCCGGGGGCATACGTTTAAAATCCGTCTCGCATGGAAAGGGGAAGTCGTCTATACGCTCGACCCCAATGGACCGTTTGAAACTGTCAAAACTGTCGGCAAGTCCGACGCTGTCGGAGACGAAGCGTGGACGTGGGCGCAGACGCACAGCGATTATGACATCGCTACAAAAAGCGAGGACGGCAGATTCTTCTATACAATTAAGCAGGAAGGCAGGCTCGCATTCCCCCTCAAGGTGGCTTTCCAAATGCGGGATTCGTCGAACAAGGCGGAAGTCGAGTTCAAGAATCTGGAGGACACGCATAAGTACAACGGCATTACCTTCTCCATTCATCCTGAATGGCTTGATACGGTCGAGTATACGCTTGTCCGGGAAGTAAAACAGGACAACGGCGACGTTCAGACGAAAACCTTGACCGTGGAAGTGGGAACAGACGAGGAGGAAGCAAAAGCGGCAAAAGAAGCGGCGGAAGCGGCTTTTGAGAACGCTACCGAGGAGCAACGTAAGAACAACCCGTTTTTAGGCCTTCCCTCTTATCGCCTCTCTGACGATGATGCCGGAAACGTGAAGATTGAGCTTGAAGATGACGCGTTTTTCCCCTATGGCATTCAGTTTTCTTACACGCGTTTAGAAAAATCCGGCGACAATCTGACGCCAAAGGCTGTACCCAATGAGAACAGTTCCGGCGTCGTGTGGTTTGAAGGCGCTGGAGAAGACTATGCGCAAACCGTTGGCGGCTATACGTTTTACGTAGTCACAAATCGGACGGACCCCGCTAAACTTGTCAGTGCCGGACTGCGTATCAACGCCGTCAAGGAT
>JAFSOM010000367.1 GCA_017447005.1 Oscillibacter sp. | reverse complement strand
TCCTTTGAAATGTTACGAACGCAACGTTTGAAACCCCTCCCCCCTGTCCCCCCTCCCCTTTCCGGGGCGGGGGAACGAAACTTGAAACGTAAAATGAATAAAATCACGTTGCAAGTTTCGGGAAGTCCCCCCTGAAAGGGGGGATTTAGGGGGGTTCTTCGTAAAGTCGTGAAACGCGCCGCGATTACTCCACGACACGCGGCACAATCAGCGTCTCGTCGCTATGCTCCGGCGCGTTATCCAGCAACATCAGACGGTTCATGGACGGCGTGACCGTATCGGGCCGCGTCGGACAGTCGCCGCCCGTCACGCTCCCCGCGTCCGCGCCGACAGTCGCGTTGATGTCGTCCATATAGCTCAAAATCGAGCCTAACCCCTGACAGACGCTCTCCATATCCTCATCCGCGATTTCCAGCTTGGCGAGTTTCGCCACGTAACGCGCCGTTTCCCGTGTGATTTCCATACGCCGCCCCCTTTTCCTATGCGCCTTTCGGACGCCCCGGTTATTTTGTATCCGTTCAGGACAGTTTCGACAATTCCTCTTCCAGCAGAGCGCGGATAACCTGCGGGTCGCCATTGCCGCGCAACTCCTTCATGCAACCGCCGAATAACGCCTGAAACGCCTTTTTCTTGCCGCCTAAATAATCCTTGACGGCGTTCGGCGTGTTTTCCAGTACCTTCAACACGACTTGCCGCACGGCGTCGGCGTCGCCCTGCGCGCTGAGGTTATGCGCCTCACAATAGGCGTCGGGGTCGGCGTCCTCGTACAACACCGCCTCCAATACCTTACGCCCCGCGGCGCGGTTGATTTCGTTCCCGGAAACCTTCTCCATAATCCGCGACAGATTCTCCGACGTGATTTGCAGTTCGCCCATGACTTGCGAATGTTTGCGCAGAATCCCGCCGCATTCCGTCAGAATCCATGAGGCGGTATCCTTCGGCTCACGCCCTAACGCGGTCACGGCGTCGAACAGGTCGCAGAGCGAACGCTCGGAAGTCAGCGACGCGATTTCCTTTTCCGACAGGCCCTTTTCCTGATACTCGGCGGTTTTCTCCTCCACCGACGCGGGCATGGTATCCTTGACGCGCTGAACCCAGTCCTCACTGATAAGAATCGGCATTAAATTCGGGTCGGGGAAGTAGCGATAATCCGCCGCCGTCTCCTTGTTGCGCATGGAAAAGGTACGGTTTTTCACGTCGTCCCAGCGGCGCGTTTCCTGTACCAACGTTTCCGTGTTACGCTCCACAGCGTCCAAATGCCGCGCCGTCTCGTACTGAATCGCCCGACGGATGGACGACAGCGAACTCATGTTCTTGATTTCCGTCCGGACGCCTAATTCCTCCGTACCCTCCGGACGGATGGAAATATTCACGTCGCAACGCATAGCGCCTTCTTCGCACTCGGATATGTTGGCGAAACGGAACATGGTTTTCAGTTTTTCCAGATACGCCATGACTTCATCAGCGGTACGAAAGTCGGGCTTGCTGACGATTTCAATCAGGGGAACGCTCGTGCGGTTGAAGTCTACCAGCGTGGTTTCCGTCCAATCGTCGTGGACGAGTTTTCCGGCGTCCTCCTCCATGTGAATCTGCTTAATGCCGATAGTCCGCGTGCCGTCTTTCGTCACGACTTCCACGGAACCGTTGCGACAAATCGGGTGAAACCATTGCGTAATCTGATACGCGCAGGGCAAATCGGGGTAGTAGTAGCTCTTCTTGTCGAACGTCGTATAGCGGCTGATGTCGCAGTGCAACAGAATCCCGGCGCGCATAGCCAATTCCACGACGTGGCGATTGGTCACGGGGAGCATACCGGGCATACCCGCGCAGGCCGGACATACCCGCGTATTCGGTTCGCCCTTCGTGGAATGTCCGCCGCAGGAACAGAAAATTTTCGAGTTCGTCGCCAGTTCGACATGGGTTTCCAGTCCGATGACCGCTTCGTATCTCATTACGCGTCCCCTCCTTCCAACGCTTCCGCGAGATTTAACAAGTCCGTATCCCGCAAGGCGTCGCCCATGAACTGTACGCCGCCGCAGACTATCGCCGGGACGCCCGTCAGATTCGGAATCGCCGTGAAGAGGCTTTCGGCGAATACCGCGCCAAACGCGTCCTTGATGTCGTAGGGCCGATATTCCGTCTTGCCGCAGGCCGGACACAGTAACGCGTCATAGTTTTTGAACAGCGCTTTGACCTGTTCCGACGCCAGACGCCGGATTTTCAGGGCCTTGTCGTAACAGGTGAAATAGCGGCCCTTGGACAACACATCAGAGCCATACAAAATGACGGCTTTCGTCAGAAAATTCAGGCCTTCCGTGCGGGAGTTTACATAAAGCTCGTCAATATTGCGGTAGTCCGGCGAACGGTAGCCGAATTTCACGCCGTCATAGCGGGAGACGTTGTTACAGGTTTCCGCGCATAACGCCAGATTCCACGCGGTACGGGCAGCGTCCGCCAGCGGTACGGAAACTTCCTCGACCGTGACGCCCAGTCCGCGCAACGTCTCGACGCGCTCTTGAATCCGCGCTTGCGTCTCCGCCGACGCCGCGCCCGTCAGTTCCTTCACAACGCCCACGCGCATTTCCGAAACCGCCTTGCCGCCGTTGTACTCGTAAGCGGTCTCGGGTAAGCTCGTGCCATCCTTGTCGTCATGCCCCGCGATAACGCGCAACAGTTCGCGCATGTCGGCGACGCTTCGCGCCGTCACGCCGATTTGCTCTCCCGAACACGCGCACGGTATCACGCCGTAACGGGAGACGGTTCCGTAGGTAGGTTTCAGGAACGTCACGCCCGATAAGGCCGCCGCCCGACGCGGGGCGCCGTTCAAGTCCACGCTCAACGCGCCCTTGACGCCTCCCGCCGCGACCAGTTCCGCCGCCGCGCCGCGCAATTCCCCCGACGCGTTACAGTACGCGCCGCTGTGCGCAAATTCGCCCAAGAGGTCAAGCCCGAACTCGCCGACGGCGGTTTTTCCCGCGATAGCGTACCCGGCCTTTTCCAGACGCTCCACGGCCTCCGCGCTGAACAATGGCTTAAAGCCTTCCAGAATGCGCGAACCCGCTTTTGTCTCGTAACCCTTGACCTGTATCGTATCGTCAACGGCAATCGCGCCGCCGACGTTGATTTCCGTCACATACTGTCCCATACTCCGCCTCACTTTACCAGTCTCGGCACTTGCCAACTGTC
>JAFSOM010000366.1 GCA_017447005.1 Oscillibacter sp. | reverse complement strand
TCCTACGGAATATCCGTTATTTTTCCGTCGCGCTATCATACATATTCCGCATAAATTTCATAAACGCTTAAAACAGACCTTAAAAAGCCAAAAATCGCGTCAAATCATAACTCCCATCTAATCTTACAATCGCCATGCAAAACCGTGTCCTACGGAACTTCCGTAGGAACATCCGTAGGAACTTCCGTGGAATCATAATTGTCTTTTCCGTATGAACTCCGCAAAGCGAAAAAAGCCCCATTTTAAGCCGAAATTTTTTCCTTAAAAAACACGGCTTAAACGCTGAAATCATGCGTAAATCTGAACATAAAAACGCGTCCACAGGAACTTCCGTAGGAACATCCGTAGGATTTTCCTTGACCATACCGTAACCGTAACCTTATGTAGTATATATATTATTCTTGGTCATCGGATAGCTGTGAAATTCCAGAAAATATTTTGAACTCTTCGCAAAATTTGCTTGACACTTGGAAGTATCCAGCGTATAATCCAGTTATAACAATCAATTAAACAATAGAAACTGGAATATAACAGAATCCGCGAGGCTGACAGGCGAAAGCCGGAAAGGACAATCACGATGAACGAAATGATGAAAAATGCCGCGATGAATCTGGCCAACACCGCTGGACGCTGGAACGACGCCAAGAGGTCTGGAAGCTCTGAATCTGAGCGGCTCTGGAACAAGGTCTACATGGAGAAAGCCGCGCTTCTCAAGGAGATGGGCTTTGAGGTCACGCCTGAAACCGACAAGGACGGATACGCCGTCGCCGTCACGGTTGGCGAAGCACGGGAAGAAGTTCACGGCCTGTTCCGCTGATAGCCGAAACGCCCATCCGGGCGTCACCGGGAATTGACCTACCCGGTCTGATGATGGCAGGTCAAATGAAAGGAGAACCTAAAATGGCGAAGACGATTTTTCAGCTTGAACTCACGCGCCACAACGTAACTCCGTCGCAGTTCCTCTCCTACGTGCGGAGCCAGTGCAAGAAGCACGACGTTCCCTTTGACCTCTCTCTGGATGACTTTGCTCGCGAGGCTGATTTCAACAGCCGCTACAATTTTGGCGTACCGGGATTTCGCGGCGCTTTTTCGGAAATCTGCCAAGACCTTGCCTATGACAAGCAGACGTACATTCTTTGCTACAATGGCGACGTTTACAACGAAATCGTGGAGTTCCAGTTCTGGGACGATAAGCGCGGGTTCGGCTACTTCTACACCATCGAGGCGCAAGCGACTGGGGATACGACGGAAGAAGAACTGAAACTGATGCGCATGGCCTACGACTACTACTCCCGCGAGATTGAACGCCGGAGACAGAAAATCGAGAGCATTCTGGCTGACATTGAGAAGAATGGCAAGTGGTATTACAAAGGCTTCGAGGACATCCAGCGCGGAAAAGTTCAGTGCATGGAATATGAAATCAGAGACCTCTCTGAGATGAAAGACGCGGCGGAGCGGAGAATTTCGGAGCTTAATCCCACCGCCGCATAATTGACCTTGACGCGCAACGCGCCTCGCTACTAAGGCACGGCGACAACTGGTAAGCAAGAGCGACATGAAAGGACGATGAATGATGTACGAAATAACCTACGATTACACCGACGAGGGTGGATACGAGAGCCGCAACATTACCGAGTGTTTCGACGGAACGTGGACAGAACTGCAAGCGTACATTCGGACGATGCGGCAAACCGGATGCTATAACATCGAGGCGAACGCCATTGACGGCACTTGATAACCGAACCCCGGAGCGGCCTCGCAACAGGCCTCTCCGGGGCTTTCGCTGTCCGGATTCATTCCGCTTCGACGGTCTTGGATTTTGGAGCGTCTGAGTAGTTCGACGCTTCAGAAATTCTCAAGGTGCTTCAAATCCAGGCAGTAATGACATGTTCTTTTTTTCTTGACTTTTATGAGGAGTTCAGACGGAATGCGCGCCAACATCCGCTTGAACGTGCTGTAGCTGATATGGAGATGCGCCATAATTTCATTGGTGGAGACGCCGTATTCCGAAAAAAGCGCCGCTTGTATGAGGAGAAAGTAAAGTTCACCTGTCTTTGGCTCATTTCCGCCCGGAAGTAAGGGGATTTTCTCTCCGCACCGTTCCAGTTGGACGCGCCCTTCCCGAAGGGATTCTTTCAGTTTTTCCACGGAGGCCTGAATCACGTTCATGAACATCATGACAAACGGCGTTAGGTCCCCCCGGTTGCGGTAGTCGTTGCAGACGCTGAAGGCGCGGTAATATTCCTTGACGCGCTCTTGAATGGTATAAGAAATCCGGTAGCCCGTCACCGGAACCAACTCACGGGAGAGCAGATAGCTGCAAATAAAGCGTCCTAATCTTCCGTTCCCGTCGTAGAAGGGATGAATATACTCCAGCAGATAGTGAAAGACAGCTATCCGGTAAAGGATGTCGCAGGAATCGCCGTGCAAAAAGCGGAGCGCCTTCTCCATCAGCTCTATGATTTTGCTTTCCGGATACGCGCCGCGATGAATCTCTTTCTGACTGGGACTGTACACGCTGACGGAACTTTTCCGGAAAAGCTGCCCGTCCGGAATATTTTCCGGCTCTTCCGATTGCACTTCCGGCAATACAAGCTCGTTGTAAATTGCGCGAATGTCCTGACAGGAGTTCAGCGGAATGTATTCTCTTGTCATCAGCATCCGGTATTTTAGAACCAGCCCGTAAAAGCGTTTCCGGCGATTCTGGCTTTCCGCCTCATTGAGCAGGTCATCAATTTCTTTCCGTGTGCTTCTGACGCCCTCGATGTCATTGCTCAGAACGATTTCGTCAATCAGACACCTTCTGGCGAATTGGTCTAAGGCTGCTTTCGGCAAAGCCGCGCAAAGCCGCTCGACCTCCGCATTAGAGCGCAGAATTGCCGCCAGCGCGTCGTTGATTTCAGGTGTTCTCTCGAAGAAAGCCTGATTTCCGTTTACCTCAAAGTCAAGGCGCACCGTATGGGAGCTTTCTATG
>JAFSOM010000365.1 GCA_017447005.1 Oscillibacter sp. | reverse complement strand
TGCGGGCGGTTCCCTGTTTGTCGGAGGAAACTCCTACCGGAACAGCGCGACGACTGCGGAAAAACGGACGGAGGCCACGGAGAACAATTACCGCGCCACAAACGCGGTCGGGCCGATGACCGCCATAAGCCGGAACGCGGTCGGCGGCGCGTTCGTAGCGGAAAATCGGACGGAGGCCACGGAGAACAATTACCACACCACAAACGCGGTCGGCGGCGCGTCCGTAAACGTAACGGACAGCCAAAACTTCAGCGACATCCGTATTGGCGGGGCGTCCGGTGCGGTCAATCAGTCCGCGATAGCGGTCGGCGGCAGTTCCCGGACTGAAAACGCAAGCGTCACAAATCGTTTCAGCGGGGGAGCGACTTTCAACAATTCGCGGGCTGGCGCGGTATCCTCCGTCGTAAATCAGACTGGCGGCGCGTCCTTCTCAAGCGTGCGCGGCGGTTCAAGCTACGGCGGCGCGGACGTTTTCCAAAGCGAAACAATCAACAGCGCTTTTTCAGATTTGCGCGGCGATTCCTACTCCGTCGCCAACGGCGGGAACGAGAACGACAGTGCCGTCTTTCAGAACGTGCGAAATAACAGCGCGTCCATAAAAGGCGGCTCGCGCATGACGATTATCGGCATTCATCCGCACGCGCTGGGCGGCATTATGACACAGCCGCACATCGGCCTGATTGCGGAGAACGGCCCGGAAGCCGTCATTCCCCTGTCGCCCGCGAAATCGGAACGCGGCATGGAAATGTGGCGGCGGGCCGGGGACATCCTCGGCGCGTCCCCCGGCGAAATCTCCGCGTATGCCGCTGGCGGCGATAACGCGCCTTCTTTATTCGCAAACTCGGCGGGCGCGGATACGCCGACGCCGGACATGGCGTTTTCGCTCATCCCCGCCGCCGCTTCTGCCGGAAGCGCGTCCCTCTCCGAAATTTACGCCGACAGCGAAAGCGCCGAAATTCCGGGGGCGTCTTTCAACACGGAACAGGCCGAAGAAGCGCCGCCGAATCCCGGATGGACGGCTCTTTATTCCCAATTAAACACGGGAAGCGGAGACTCTGTCGGCGTTTCCTCGGAAGTCGCCACAGCGAACACGGAGGATACGGACGGCGGCGGCAACGCGGTTAATCTGCAAGTACACATTGACCAGCGAAACGAGTACCGTATCGACGGAAACGGTCTGGACGAAAGCAAAGTGGTCGCTATCATTGAGGCGCACTCGCTGGACAATCTGGACGCGACGGCGAACGAAATCGCAAAACGCGTGGAGAAAGCACTGTCGAATATTCCGCTGAGGGGGAGGGCGTAAAATGGATTTGTATCTCACGGAAAAAGACACCGGAGCGCGTCTGTCTTTCGCCCATCTCCCTCACGAACTCAAGACGCGGAACAGCGGCGACTTTATTTCTTACAACTTCATCAAGATGGGCGAAGCGAAAATACCGGGCGGCCTGAAGCTCTCCACCTACTCTTGGACGGGGACGTTTTTCGGACACAATCTTCCGTTCGCCAAGCCCCACCTGTATCTCCCGCCGAAAGAGATGGTGACGCGCATTGAACAGTGGCGGCGGAACCACACGGAACTGATTCTGATGCTGACGGAAACGCCCGTCAACGCGGACGTTTATCTGGAATCGTTCGACTACACGCCGACAGGCGGCGTGGGAAACATCGACTACAGCATAGAATTTGTGGAAGCCCGCTCGGTAACGGTGAACACGGCGCAGGAGGCCGCCACCACATCCAGCGCGTTAAGCTCCAACACGGCCAGCAATACCCGTCCGGCCACCGCCGTCACGGACACCACGATTGCCTCCGAACAGACCCGAACCTATACCGTGAAATCGGGGGACTGCCTGTGGAATATCGCAAAGCAGTATCTGGGGAAAGGCTCCCGGTATCAGGAAATTTACGAACTTAACAAGTCCGTCATCGGAGCCAACCCTAATCTGATTTATCCCGGACAGGTGTACACGCTTCCGGCAGGTTGAGGAGGGGAGCGGCATGGCGCTTGACATGGCGAAACTTTCCTACCACATCTATCTTCTGCGGGAAACCGGAGAAACGCTGGACATTACCGAAATTGTCACCAACGCGGGGTGGGAGGAAAACAAGGGGGAACTGGCCTCGCGGATGTCGCTGACCGTCGCCAACGTGCCATACGGCGGCAGTTACATGAGCGGCGTCGCAAAGCCCAACTGTTATCTTCTGGTGTACGCGGAAACGGGCGGCGCTTCAGTGGAAGTGGCCCGGTGCAAAATCACGGACTGGGAGACTGTCCGAACCGCCGACAGCGATGCCCTGAGCCTTTCCGGGTACGACGAACTGTACGACCTGCAAAAGTCGCAGGACTGCCGTTTTGTCAAAGACGGCGCGTCCACCAAGGACGAACTGACCGCGCTTTTCAACGAATGGGGCGTTCCTATGGGCGAATACGACGGTCCGACCGCCGCCTGCGCGAAAACGCCCTACAAGAACGAATACCTCTCCGACATCATTCTTGACCTGCTGGACAACGCGCACAAGCACGGCGACCCGGACTGCCGCGTCCGGGCCAGCAAGGGGAAAGTGGACGTGATTCAAAGGGGCGGGAACTCCACCGTCTACTGCTTTGAGGAAGGACGGAATCTGGCCTCCGCGCAGATGAAAATTTCGACCGCCGATATGATAACCGTGGTCAAGGTCATGTCTTCGGATGAAAACGACGACGGAAAACGCGCCGTCGAAAGCGTGGTGGAAGGCAAAACGGAGTACGGGCGGCGGCAAAAAATTCTGATTCGTGACGCGGACGACGACCTCGCTACCGCGACGGCGTCGGCGAACCGGATTCTGAAGGACGAGGGCGAGCCGGAGAAAACGCTGAGGGTGAAAACCCCGGACGTTCCGTTCGTCCGCAAGCACGACAAAATTCAAATTTCCTCCCGCGCTTACACGGGGGCCGCGCTGGTTCTTTCCGTCCAGCATGATATTGACAACCGGAGCATGACGATGGAACTGGAACCCGTTGACGGACAGCCGGAAACCAAGGAAACGCCGAAAGAGAGCGGTTCGTTCAAGAAGGGCGATTTGGTAAACTTCTCCGGAGGGTATCACTACTACACCAGCACGGATAAAAATCCGCGTGGCGGCTACCGGAAGGGCGGAAAAGCGTGGGTGCAGAACACGGCGCCCAACGCGCCGCATCCGTTCGCCCTGATTGGGGGAGCGTACAAAACGGACGTTCCCGGCGATTCCAACGTATACGGCTGGGTGGACGCCGACACCGTATCTTAGAAAGGGGCGCGGACATGGACGAGGGATTTGCGCGTCTGGCCTCAGTTTTTCACGCGCACGTAAGTCAGGTAGCGGATGTGAAAACAGGCTCTCTGGGGCTTGATTTTGGAGAGATTCAGCCGGATTACAGCCTTGTCACAAACTCTTTCCCAAAGCCTCTGAAAAAAGAGGAATACACCGTGTGCCGCCAGCTTACGCTTGGCGAAACGGATACCCACCTGACGTTCACCATCCCGGAAGGGAACCCGAAAGACGGCACGCACAATCACGGAAGCAGCGGAACGCACGGCGGACATCTGGGCGGAACAGGCACTCACGTACACACGCAGGAGGGGTCGCACGTCCACGACGTGCTGATTCCTGAGAAAATGCGCTGGCTCAAACCCGGCGACCGCGTCCTTGTGGCGTGGGTCGGAAAAGAGGGAAAGGAAGCCGTAGTCATTGACATTGTTCTTCCCGCCACAGTATTGGGCGGAAGCTAATCATACGGGAGGCGGAGTATGGCAGGAACGCTTTTCCCTGTAATTGAGGTGCCGGAAATTGCGATTCCCGGCCAGAGCGTCAACCGCCCTTATTCTTCCAGCGTCAGTTTCGACTTCGAGAAGGGCGATTTTGTGCGCGACGGAGCCTACAGGATGACATCTTCGTCGGGCCTTGAAACCTATATGCAGTGGTGCCGGAAAGTGTGCCTGACCGAACGCGACCGCTTTCTGTCCTACTCCACGGACATCGGGATAGAATCGGAATCCTCTCTATCTCAGGCGGACAGGGCGGCGGTGGAATCCGCGCTGGAACGAACAATCACGGAAGCCCTGATGGTGAACGTACACACGGAATACGTGCGGAATTTCATCTTCAAATGGGGCGCGGACACGCTGGAGGTCGAGTTTACGGTCAAGGCCAAGCAATGGGCGGAAAACGCCGTCCGCGCCAGTTATGACATCTGAAGGGGGCGTGCGAAAAACGATGGCCGATTTTCCTTTTGTTTTACCGCCGTGGCTGAAAGATCAGGATACGGACAGCATCCACGCCCGGATGATGGCGAACCTTCCGCAGGACATCGATGACACGGAGGGCGGCTTTCCGTGGGACTTTACGCGGCCTACGGCTTTGGAAAAGGCGGAACTTCTGGAATTTCAGATGGTGGAGAATGTCCGGGCGATGTTCTACCAGTTCGCTGGCGGCGTCTATCTGGATTACCACGCGGAGGCGGCGGGACTGGTTCGCAAGCCTCCTGTCCGCGCTACCGGAACCGTAAAAGTGACCGGAACGCCGGGTACGGACATACCGGAGGGGTTTCTGTTCGCGGTTCCCGCAGACGGCGATATTCCGGCGATACCGTTCGCCGCTTTGGAGTCCGTAACGATTCTGGATGACGGCGTCGCGGAAATTCCCGTGCGGGCCGTGGACGCGGGGACTGTCGGCAATGTCAAAGCCGACACCATTGTAATCATGGCCAGCAATACCCTGACGGGAATCCGGAGCGTTACCAACGAGGAAGCCACCAGCGGCGGCGCGGAAACGGAAGAGGACGACGAACTGCGCTACCGAATCGCCGAAGTGTACGCAAGCAAGGGGACATCCTTCATCGGAAACGACGCCGATTATGAACGCTGGGCGCTGGAAGTGGAAACGGTGGGCGCGGCGATAGTTGTCCCGGAATGGAACGGGCCGGGAACGGTCGCGGTAGTGGTCGTGGACAGGACGGGGTTTCCCGCCGACCAGACCATTCTTGACGCGGTTTACGAACACATCATTTCCCCGAATGACCGCATGAAGCGTCTGGCGCCCATCGGGGCTACGCTGACCGTGAAAGCGCCGGAAATTCTCACGGTGGACGTTTCCTGCAAGCTCTCTCTGAGCGTCGGCGCGGCGTATGCCGCCGTGTACGAAACTCTGCGTCAAAATATTATGGCGCATTTTCTGTCGGCCTCCGGCGCGGGCGTCGTGCGGTACGCGGAAATCGGAGCCATTATCATCCGGACGGACGGCGTGGAGGACTACGACGAACTGAAGCTGAACGGAACCGCCGCGAATATCGCGTTTTCCTACGAGCAGTTTCCCGTATTGGGCGAATTGGAAACGGGGATAGCTCCCGATGAGGGAGGCGGTTAAAATGGCGTTTGACCTTGAAAATTTCCCCACCAGCGAAACGGCGAAACGAATGATGAGCCGCGTGTCTCCCATTTACGACCAATCCTATGTGGCCAAATGGCTGTATCAGGTGATGGGTCTTGAATGGGACCAAGTGCGGGAAGTCATGGATTCCATGTGGGAGCAGCCGTTTTTGGAGCAGGCCACATGGGGGTTGCGTTATTGGGAGCAGGCGTATGGCCTCGACACGGACGAAACGAAAAGCTACGAGGAACGGAGGCGTCTGGTCAGCGCGAAACGGAGCCTGAAGAAGCCGATGAACCCGGCCCGTCTGAAAATGATTCTGTCCAATCTGACAGGCGGGATAGCGGTAGTCACGGAAAACATCGCGCCTTATACGTTTTCCGTGGAACTGGATTCTCAGGGAAACCCCATCGATTACGACGCGGTCGTTCAACTTATCCGAAAGCTGAAGCCAAGCCATCAATCCTTGCGGCTGTATTTGATTTCCAGCGCGAATGTCAAAATCAGGCCGCGTATCGGGAAGCACCGTTTCCCTTACCGCATGACGGGCGAACATCCCGACATCAACGTGTGGGGCGGCATGGAGCGGGGGCGCGTTCTTGCGGAAGCGGACGCGAAAGGCCACGCGTTCCCCTATCCCGTAACTGGGTCGCATCTGGCGGGAACCGTCCCGGATACGAACACGCCCGGATTTCAGCGTGAAACGGGCGTCACGACGGCGGCGCATGGGGCGGGGACAATTTTCCCATACGCGCCCGCAGGCGTCGGCGTGGCGGGAACCCTGCCCGACACAAACACGTCGGCCTATATTCGTGACGCGGGAGTGCGGGCCGAAGCGAGCGGCGAGGCGACCGCGTTCCCTTATGTCCAAACCGGCGTAAGGCCGGACATCAACACGGCGGGATACGTGCGGCGTTCCGCAGTCCTGAACGAAGCGGAAGGCGAAGGGACGCCGTTCCCCTACGCGCAGTCCGGCACGCGCCCTGATGTGAACATACCGGGCGGCCTTCAGTCTCTGGACGTTGTCAACGCGCCGGACGGACGCGCCGCAGCGTTTCTATACGGGCCAGCGGGCGAACGTGAGGCCGGAACCCTGCCGGACGTGAACATTCCGGGCGCGTCTCAAGAACTTGCGATTCGGGGCGCGGCCTCCGGTTCCAGCACGGCGTACCCGTACCCCAGCGCGGGGGAAGCGGAAACGGGAACCCTGCCGGAAGTGAGCATGGCGGGCTGTCTGGGCGGCGCGGAGGTAACGGCGCAAGTGAGCGGAGAAGCCGCCGCGTTCCCTTACGCCTCTGCCGGAGAAACCCCGGAAACAAACGTGGGCGGCCTTTTGCGCGGCCTTGGCATACGCAACGCCGCCAACGGCTCCGGCGCGGCGTTCTCCTACGGCCTGACGGGGCTGGAGACAGCCGGAACCGTCCCGGAAGAACGGACGGCGGGGACGGGGAACGACGCCGAAGTGAGCGGCGCGGCGACAGGCTCCGGCACGGTGATTGACTATCCGCTCTGCGGAGACGACGACAGTTAGGAGGCTGAAAACGATGGGACTGCTGACGCAGGCGGCCCTTCAGGGCTACAAGGAATACACGAAGCGGACGATAGACCACGGGCGCTACAAAGTCGGGAACGCCTACTATACCGCCCCGGTGGAAGTTGACATTCTGCCGGACGGACGGATTGTCGCCGACCTTTTGGTAGACCATACCATCCCCGGCAACATCACGGTGACGGAGTTCCAGCTTTTCGATACGAAGGGCCAGCTTTTCTGTAGCAAACCGGAAAGCATCCTGCGGAGGGATTCGCAGGAGGGCATTCTGTACCGTTTCGCGTTCACCATTACGGAAGGTTAAGGGAAGGAGGAAGAGCGGCAATGAGCGACGCAAGCGTAGCGGCGATGAGCGTCCCCGGACTGTACCGGACTACCGCGTGGCAGGACCATGTGACGGAACATCCCCACCGGAGAAAGCTGGTTCCCGTCAGCGACGGCGTGTACGATTTGGAGAAAGACCAAGGCGAAATTCTCCGTCAGGGGACGCCGCAGTCGGCGACGAACTTCAACCACATGGAGCATGGCATTCTGGACGCGCATATAGCGACCGCGCTGTATGTCGCGCATCTCCGTCAGCAGGGTTGGAAGGTAGACCAACTCGCGGAGGTCGTGTCCACGCTGGCGGCGTCCGGCATCGGAACGGAACGCTATAAAGTCACGATTCCGGTTGTTGGCTGGGAGGAGGACGGAAGCGGCCTGTATCCGTTCCATCTGGACATCCCCAACGAGGACATCTCCGTAAACCATACGCCGGATATAGCGATTGAGCCGGACAGCATGATGACCGCCGTCATGTGCGGCCTTTGCCCCACGGCGCAGACGCTGAACGGAAAACTGCGCCTGTTCGCGCAGAGCGTCCCGGACAGTCCGATTCCGTCCATGCTGACGCTGATAGGAACCGCGCCGGACATTTCGTCCGTGAGCGGCGACACGGGAGCCAGCGGCGGCGTGACGGTATCGACGCCCGCCAAAACCACGGCGTCGGATTCCGACGTTGAGGAAATGCTCAAGGACATTTTCGGGTAACGGTGTTATCCGGGTACGCCCGGCACACATAAAATCACTTCGCAG
>JAFSOM010000364.1 GCA_017447005.1 Oscillibacter sp. | reverse complement strand
CCCCCGCCGACTGCGACAAGTCCAGTATCAACGGGACATTGCGCTTTCTACAGAGTTCCGCGAGCGCCTCCACGGGCTGAATATAGCCGAACACGTTGGAGACATGATTGCAGATAACGGCTTGCATATCGGGCGAGATAAGTTTCTCGAACGCCGCCATACACGCGGCCTCCTGAAATAACGGCGCGTCGGCGACGCGAATTTCCGCGCCCAGGGCCGTCAGCGGACGCGTTACGGCGTTATGCTCATAGCCGGAAATGACGACTTTCCCGCCCGGTTTTACGATACTTTTGATGGCAATATTCAACGCGTGGGTGGCGTTGAGCGTAAAGACGACGTTTTCCGGGCGGGACGTATGAAACAACGCCGCGAGTTCCTCACGACACGCGAACTCCGTTTCGGCGGCGCGTAGGGATTCCGGATAGGCGCCGCGTCCGGTGGTGGTCATGCGCTCCATAGCGTCCCGGACGGCGGCGGCCACGGACGGCGGTTTCTGAAACGTTGTCGCCGCGCTGTCAAGATAAATCATGTCCCACCTCCTGATAAGCGCCGTTGCGGTAAAGGAATATTTTAACAGGGCTTAACTTTTCCCTGTGAAGCGTCAAAAGGGCGTCGCGCAAATCCTTCGGCGCGAGGCGCAAGGCGTAGGCGCAGCCGAGATTGGTCAGGTCACGCGGGGCGCGGTAGACCCGGCTGCTTATCCCTGCGCGGTCCAAGACCCGTTGCATACGCTGGGCGTAGGTCACGGAACGGGCCAGTAACAAAGAATGCTCCATGGGTACTCCTCCTCTCCGCTCATTCTATGCCGCCCTCCGCGTCACGGTGACGGCAACGCAACGTGGACAAAAAAACCTTGACTTTTTCCGCCGCGCAAAATATACTGTTTCCGTCAGTACGGACATTTTCGCGTGATTTGTAAAGGAAAGGGGCTTGACTATGCCTTTTATCAACTTCGGCGCGTTCGGGCCGGGCGGATTCCCCCAAGGCGATTTTCCCGGCGGTTTCGGCGGCTTCGGCGGTAACGGCGACGGAAACGGCGGCTTTCCTCCGCGTCCGCAACGTTCCCCGCGCCCGCCGCGTAAGCCTGTGGGCAACGCCGCGACCCGGACGCTTATCAACCTGCTTGTGACGCTTGTCGTGGGGCTTGTCTGGTTTTATCTGGATTTGCCCGCCATCAACCCGCACGCGGGCGACTTCTATTTCTTCGCGTTCCTGCTCTGCGCGACCTACTGCGCCAGCGCGGTCTTTACGTCGGGGTTTCAGGGCGACGGCGCCCCCGGGTATCTGCGCTTCGTCGTCAGACAGTGCCGCGTACCGTTCTTTGCGGTTCTGCTGATGTGCGCGGTTATCGCGGGCGGTATGCTCAGTTCGTGGGTAGTATTCCGCGCCGGAAGCTACAGCGCGTTACTCCCGATACAGTCGGGCGACTTCGCCGCGGAGGTGGAGGAAATCAGCTATGACCAGATTCCCATGCTCGACGCCAATTCCGCCGCGTTACTCGGCAACCGTAAACTCGGCGAGTTGGCGGATATGGTGTCGCAGTTTGAGATTCTGCCGTCGTACAATCAGATTAACTATCAGGGCCGCCCGGTACGGGTCACGTCGCTGGCCTACGGCGACATTATCAAGTGGTTCAACAACCGGAAAGACGGTCTCCCGGCGTATATCGTCATTGACATGGTGACGCGGGAGGCGGAAGTCGTGCGGCTCAAAGAGGGCATGAAATTCACGACGGCGGAGCACTTCGGACGGAACCTCTACCGTCACTTGCGTTTCCACTACCCGACGATGATGTTTGACGAACCCGTTTTAGAATTGGACGAAAACGGCGTGCCTTGGTGGGTATGTTCGCGTATTATTAAGAGAATCGGCTTGTTCGGCGGCGTGGACATCTACGGCGCGGTACTCGTCAACGCCGTCACCGGAGAGCATGAGTATATGGAAGAAGTCCCCGAATGGGTGGACAGGCTTTACTCGGCGGGAATCATTATTGAACAATACGACTTCTACGGACGTTTGCACAACGGTTTCATCAACTCGATTCTCGGTCAGCGCGACGTAACCGTAACGACGGAAGGCTACAACTATATCGCCATAGACGACGACGTTTATATGTACACGGGGGTCACGTCGGTGGTCTCGGACGAATCGAATATCGGCTTCATTCTGTCCAACCAGCGCACGAAAGAGACGCGTTTCTATTCGATAGCGGGCGCGGAGGAGTATTCCGCCATGGACAGCGCGCAAAGCCAAGTACAGCAAATGCGTTACACGGCGACGTTCCCGTTACTGTTGAACATCGCCGAACAGCCCACGTATTTTATGGCCCTCAAAGGCGCGGACGGTCTCGTGAAAATGTACGCCATGGTCAACGTCCAGCAGTACGACATCGTCTCGACGGGCGCGACGGTGGCCGATTGCGAGGGCAGTTACCGTCAGACGTTAGCGAGCCGGGGCATTATCGACCGGACGTTAGCGAATCCCGTCGGGGAGACGGACTACGCAGAGGGTACGGGCGTCATCGTTGACATTCGTTCGTCGGTTATCGGCGGCGACACGCACTACTATGTAAAGCTGTCGGACATTCCGGCATATCTGGACTTCAACGCGGCTTCCGTCCCGACGGCGGTTCTGATGAACGTCGGCGACGCTGTCCGCTACCGTTGCGACGCCTTCGCGGACGACGTTTCGGCGGATACGCTGATTCCGGCGGCGTGGTTTACGTTCGACGGCGCGGAAAATACCCCCGACACCGCAACGCCCACGAATCCCGCTGACGCGTCAACGCCGACGCCGACGAATCCCCCCGCCGCGCCAACGCCAACGGGTACCGCCGACGCGCCGACGCTGGACGCTGACGCGACGGAATTGCCTATCCTGACGCCGACGCCGACGAATAGCGCGGCGGAATCGCCCTGATAAGGCGGCATAATAAAACCTTGACCCGCGTCCGACGCTACGCCGAACGCGGGTTGAATATTCCTTCTAAGTCCTCCGGTGACGGGCGTAGACGTTAAGCTAGATGAAACTTGCCCTCATCCGGCGCTGCGCGCCACTTCCCCCGTCCCGGGGGAAGGCAAAGACTGACAGCGAAATCTTTGAAACTTTGCGGGGTTGCGACAAAAAGCCTTCCCCCCATCGGGGGGAAGGTGTCACGGCGTCAGCCGTGACGGATGAGGGGCAAATTTTATAACGCCTTTTCCCATAGCTTAACGCAAATAGGCGGAAAATGGTTTATTGAAACAGTCCGAGCTTCTCGAACGCGTGATAAAGTCCGTCCTGTTCCACGTCGTCGGTTATCAGGTCGGCGACGGCTTTGATTTCCGGGCCGCCGTTGCCCATGGCTACCCCGAACGAACAACACTGTAACATGGGTATATCTACTTTCGCGTCGCCGAACGCGATGGTATCGCGCATATCGGCGTGGAGGTAGTCGACAAGCGTATGCACGGCGACGGCCTTGTCAACGTCCTTGACGCCCAAATCGCCGAATAACGCCTCTTCTCCCTTACCGCCCCATGTGCCCGCCTTCAAATCCGGGAACGTCTCTTTCGCGTCGAGATAGTCCTGATAGTCCGACAACAGGAAGCTGATTTTATTCAGGTCGTCGCGGTAGAGTTCGCCGCCGAAAATCATCTCCGGGAATACGGAACGGACGGTCATTTCCTCCGCGCCGGGCTTCTCTTTCCGCTTGGAGTAAAGCCGGATTGCGTCTAACGCCTCGGTTTCAAAGCGTTCGCTTGCGAACAGGCCGTTGTTGCTTTCCAGATAAAATTCCAGTCCGCGCCCGTGCAGCCAGTCCACGACGCGCCGGCACTGCTCCGCCGTTATCAGCTTATGCATGACCACGGTTTCGTGGTCTTCGACGTAACTGCCGTTGCCGCCAATCATGCCGTCAAGCCCGATGTCCCATAAGGGCGGGTAGACCTCGGCGCGGCTCCGGCCCGTGCAGATGTAAACGCGGTGCCCTTTCCCCCGCGCCTGACGTATCGCCAGAACCGCCGATTCCGGTATCCGGTTCTCGTAGTCGACTAGTGTGCCGTCCACGTCCAAAAAGACAATCTTGCTCATACGCTCCGCTCCTTTCCGGTAACAGTGTACCATATCCGCCGCGACCGCGCAAGGGCGAATATGCGTCGTATGCGTAAAGTTTTCATTGGCAAGTAAAATGATGAACTAAAATCCCCTCCCCCTGACCCCCTCCCCTTTCAGGGGCGGGGGAACGCTCAAATATACGTGACATCTATGAAAAGCAAATTTTGAAGGCGTTTTCACGTTAAATTTGTTTTTATTATCCCCTGTTAAATTTCGTTCCCCCGTCCCTGAAAGGGAAGGGGGACAGGGGGAAGGGTTCGATTGCGCGTAACTTTCCAGCGATTCCTAGACGCATACAAATGCGCCGCCGGAAAAATGTTTCTCTTGCATGGGGCGGCGCGGCGTGGTAGAATATGGCTTGCGCAGTTTTGCACGGATTACTGGAAAGTCTGGGGGAATGTTTTCATATGTTGCGTGAGAATAACCGTCTCAAGGCGCTGTTTCTTGTGCCGTCCATTACGGGAGTCCTGCTCTTTATGATTCCCGTCCGCTATCACAATAACTGGACGGTCATTGTCAAGATTCTCGCCGACGCAATCAGCGGGATGATGGGCGGATTTCTGCCCGTGCTATGTCTGGCAATCCTGACAATCTCGGCGGTCATGGCGTTGATTGCCCGCACGGGCGCGGCGTTCATCCTTGACAATCCCGTGCTGAAGGAGTGCTTTTACTGCACGCCCGTCTAGACGGCAATCCGCGTCTTGGGCTGTATGTTCGCGTGGCTGACGTACCTGTTCCCGGACGCCTCCGGCGGCGCATTGGAGATGATAGCCGGGGCCGACCAAGGCGGCGTCGCGCTGGAACTCATTACCGGACTGGTGATTATCTTTGCAATCGCAAGTTTCCTGTTGCCGTTACTGCTCGACTTCGGCCTGCTGGAATTTGTGGGCGCGTTGCTGACGCAGTACATGCGGCCCGTGTTCATGGTGCCCGGACGCGCCGCGGTGGACTGCATTACCTCTTGGATTGGCGACGGTACCTTAGGCGTCATGCTGACCTGCAACCAGTACGAGGGCGGCTACTACTCCGAAAAGGAGGCGTCGATTATCGCCACGACGTTTTCGGCGGTCTCGATTACGTTCAGTCTGGTGGTGCTCGACCAAGTCGGACTGTTGAGCTATTTCGGCGTGTACTACCTGCTGATATGCTTCGTGGGGATTGTGTGCGCGATAATCTGTCCGCGCATTCCGCCGCTTTCGTGGAAAAAGGACACCTATCTGGCGCCGGGCCGGGCGATGTCGGAGAAACTGCCGGAGGGCTACGAGAACTCCCGTCAGTACGGCATGGCCTTAGCGATGGAGCGCGTATCGGAACACAAGGGAATGGCGGAATTTTTCTCCAGCGGCATGAAAAACTGCGTCAGTATGTGGTTCGGCGTACTGCCCACGGTGATGTGTATCGGCACGACGGCGCTGATTCTGGCGAACTATACGCCGATTTTTGAATGGTTAGGCGCGCCGTTCATCCCGCTGTTGACGCTCCTGCAAGTCCCCGACGCGCCCACGGCCTCCACGACGCTGATAGTAGGCTTCGCGGATATGTTCACGCCGTCGGTCATTATCGCGGCGGCGAAAACGTCGGATATGACGCGCTTTATCGTGGCGGTGATTTCGGTCACGCAAGTGCTCTTTCTGGACGAGGTCGGCGGACTGATTCTCGGCTCCAAACTGCCTATCAAATTGCCGGAACTGTTCCTCATCTTTCTGGAACGGACGGTCATCAGTCTGCTGATTGTCTGTCCCGTCGCGCACTTGCTCTTCTGACAGGGAAATGGAAATTATACCGATATGTAAAATTGACGTTGACCTTTATCGGCGCGTCACGCCAGACATCATCACAGACGATGTTGTTATCACAGAAAAGCAGATTGCGCATATCCGGGAACGTCATTTCTCCGATTACGACCGTTTTTCCAGTTTCCTCCCGCAGATTTTGACGGCGCCTGACTAGATACTCGAAGCGAACAAGCCTCATACTGCGCTAATCCTGAAACAGATTCAGGAAAACGGAGAGACTGTTAAACTTGTTTTACGTCTGGTCGTAAAAACGGATAGCCCGGATTATAAAAACTCCGTCATTACATTTATGCGCATTAAAGACAAGGACTGGAAACGGCTTGTAAAAAATAAAAAGGCTCTTTACAAACGCGAATGAATCTGTTATAATGCGCATATCAGGAATCAGGGGGCGCCGTCGAGGTGGAGGATTTCGTACAATCCACACGCCGCTGGTACGGACAGGGGAAACCCGAGAGACGCGGGAGAAGTGTACGCCCGCCGACGACGCCTCTTGATTCTCTGTCGTTGACGAAACGAAAGGATAAATACAGTGAAAGAAAAAGCAAAACGCAATTTAACGTTCGGGGCCGCGCTGGTCGCCGTGTTCGCGTTGTGGACGGCGCTCATACAATGCGTGGACGTTCAGCCGGTCGGACAGAACGGAACAAACGTCGGCTTCGCGTCCTTTAATACGTGGTTCCACGAACTGACGGGCGTCCATATGGGGCTTTACGCCGTCACGGATTGGCTCGGACTTGTGCCGCTGGTCGTCTGTATCGCCTTCGGCGTCGTGGGCCTCGTACAGCTGATAAAGCGGCGCAGTCTCATAAAAGTGGATATGGACATCATTTTATTAGGCGTCTACTATGTCGTGGTGATTGCCGCTTACCTTGTCTTTGAAATGATTCCTATCAACTACCGCCCCATTCTCATTGAAGGCGTGATGGAGGCGTCCTATCCGTCCTCCACGACGCTGTTGGTTTTGAGCGTTATGCCGACGCTTAAGTTTCAGGTTGACCGACGCGCCCCCCGCGCCGATTTCCGGGCGTTGTCCAACGCCTTCGTGACGCTGTTTTCCGCGTTCATGGTCATAGGGAGACTGGTTTCCGGCGTGCACTGGTTCACGGATATTCTCGGGGCCGTATTCCTGAGCGCGGGACTGTTCCTGCTTTACTCCGGCGCGGTCGCCCTGACCGATAAGGAATCCCGCTGACTGCGGCGTAACGTAAGAAGCTGAAAGGGGCTTGCGAACCCCTCCCCCTGTCCCCCTCCCCTTTCAGGGGCGGGGGGACGTTTTTTCAGGGCGTTGAACGTCCGGCCTAAAACAATGATAATCCCTCTAAAATCTCCCTTTACGCCCCCTAAATTCTCCCTTTCGGGGGACTTTTCTTCTTATTTATTGCCCCGAAAAATACCGTTCCCCCGCCCCTGAAAGGGGAGGGGGACAGGGGGAGGGGTTTTCAAGCGGCCTAAATTACCCTGAAAGTGGCGGGGATTCAAGTCATAGCGCGGTAGAGGATGGCGGCCATTTGCAGACGCGTCAGGGTCGAATACGGGTTCAGATAGCCGTCCTCGGTGCCCTGAAAGACGCCCAGTTCCACTAACGCGCTCATGGCTTCCATGGCGTAGTACGCCACCTGATAGCCGTCATGGAAGCGGGAAAGATTGTTGATGTCGGGTTCGGGGGCCTGTCCGGCGCGGACGAGACAGCGGTAGAGATACACCGCCGCGTCCTGACGCGAAATCGCCGCGCCCGGGTAGAAGTACTGCGACGCCTCCGTAATGCCGAGAGCGCGTCCCGCCGCGATATAGGGCGTATAGTAGAAGTTGAGTTCCACGTCGTCATAGCCGCCGTTGCCGGGGTAATCCGGGAATCCGTACATCCGGCCCAGCACGGTGATATAGGCGCCGCGACGGGCCGGGCCGTCCGGCTCATAGGTCGTGGGGGTCGTGCCGACGAGAATGCCGTAATAGCGGAAGAAGTCGACGGCGGGCACGGCCCAAGCGCGGTTCGTGAGGTCGGAGAAGTAGGCGGAAGTCACGGGCGGGCTGACCTCTACGCGTAAAATGCCGCTGTAGACGACGTTATAGCGGTTGCGGGCGACATAGGTAATGGCGGCGGCGCCGCGATAGCCCGCTTTCGGGACAAAATAGACCTGTCCGAGCGTATCGGAAGAGTAGTCGCGGGAGGAATCGAACGGGGAATACACGCCGGGGGAGAGGTAGTTGAGGACGAGCTTCCCGACGGAGGGCGACGGCGGCGTCAGATGGACGCTGGTCACTTCGCCGATTTCCTGTATGGCGGGGTTGAGGATGTCGGCGGCGCGAATCGGAATGGCTGGCCCCGTGGTACGGTATCCGGTCGCGGCGGCGTCGGGGTTGCCGACGACGGGATTTGTGACGGTGATGGAGAGATAGCCCGTGACGGAATCGCCCTCCGTATCCCACAGCGTATAGGGAAAGCGCACGTCGCCGGTAAAGTCGTCGGGGGACATATAATTGATGTTGGATACGAACGGCTCCGTGCCGGAACGGTAATAGATGGCGTAGGGGGTAACGGTCTGCGTTCCGTTGTCATAGTAGAGCGTGCCGGAGGAGGGCAGGGACGGAAAACTGAGGTGATGGAAGTCGTTTTGTCCGGCTAATTTGCTCATGTCGGCGAAGTCGGAGACGGACAGATAAACGCGGGTTCCGCTGGTCGCGGCCATGCGAATCAGATACGCGCCGTCCCGGGATACGGTGATATGAATATCGCCGCTAAAGGAAGTGTCCTTGTCCGTGGTTCCGGTAAAGGGAATCGTGAAGGAGCCGGTATAATTTTTATACGGCCTGAAATTCATGCTGTCCAGACGGCTGACGCTGTATTCCGTATCCGTATACGCCCTTGACGAATTGGCGTTCGTGTAAACGCGTCCGACAGTCGTGGACGGAAGGGAACGGAAACGGATGGAAACCAACTCGTACCCGGTCACTTCCTTGCATTCGTCCACGAAGTCGTGGGCCTCAAAGTACACTTTCGCGCCGGGGCCGGTCTCGTAATGGAGGCGTTCGCGGAGTTCCTCGCCGCTGTCGGAGCCGTTGGGATTGTTCACGGATATGCGCACGACGCCCGTAAAGCTGGCGCCTTCGGTATCGTAGCCCGTGAAATTGAGGGAGAAGTTGCCGGAGTAGGCCGGATTCGGGACAAAGGCGACGTTGCTGATGGAGGGGTTGTAGGTACGGTAATAGCGCGTGCCGCCGGAGACAATGCTTTCGTATACGCTGGAATTGACGTAGCTATAGTAAAGCGTGCCGTAGCGCGTGGCGGGCATGGTAAAGGTCAGGTACTGCAAGGAGCGGTTGTAGACCGACATACTGTAATTGAAGAAATCCTCGGCGCGAAAATGAATCGCCGCGCCGTTGAGGGACGCGTAAGCTAACGTCGTTTCCTGTTGTCCCACGGAAATGAGAATCGCCCCCGTAAACGTCTTATTGTTCACGGTGAATCCGTCGTAGCTGATACGCACGACGCCGTTGACATCCGGCTTGGGAACAAAGGTGATGTTCGAGATAAGATACGCGGCGTTTGCGGCGTAATAATTGCGGTTGCTGGCGACGCCGAATCCGGTATCGCCTTCCGACACGTAGCCGTCGTACAGCGTGCCAAGTTTGGTGTCGATGGAGAGGTTGGAGATATACGACAACTCCTCTTCCGTCATCTTTTTGCAGACTTCCTTCAAGTCGTTCAGGATAGCGCTCATTTTGAGAATGCCGCCGCTTAAAGACGCCTCAATCGCGGAAGCCTCGTTCGCGGCGACGGAGACCTGACAAAGCACGGTGTAACTCCCGCCCGTACAGGTAATGGTACTGTTTCCCGCGCCGACGGCCCGCACGGTCGCGCCGGATTCGTCCGGTACGACTATCGCCACGCCCGTGTTGCTGCTGCTCCACTCCCAGTTCGGGATGGTCTGCGCCTCGCCGTAGGACACCCGCGTGATTTTCTCCGAACCGTTCACCGTCATCGCAAGGCTGTTGCTTGACAGCGTAACGCCGGAGACGATAACCGTACAGCTTGCCGGGTCGCTGGAGCCGACAGTCGCGGTGATGGTCGTCTGTCCGGGACTGCCCGCCGTCAGAATGACCGTATAGCCGTTTTTCGTGGCGATTTGCGTAATGTCCGTGTTCTCGATGAACCACTTAATGTCGGCGCTGTCCGCGATAGTCGTGGCGCGCAAACGACTGCTTGTGCCCGGCGCCATAGTGATGGTCGCCTCGGACAGCGCGATAGTCGCGGTAGTGTCCACCGCCTCCACGGTCACTTTGCAGGAGATTTTATAATCGCCCACAGTTACGCTCACCGTCGCGCTTCCGGCCTGTATGCCGCGGACAGCGCCCCCCGCCGACGAGAGCGTTACCGTCGCCACGCTGGTATTGTCGCTCACCCATTCCCAGCTTGACACGGGCACGTCCTGCGCCGCGCCGTAGGTCAATACGTTGATGTCCAGCGTCTTTCCGACTTCCACCGTCACGGAATCGGACGCGAACGCAATGCCGGAGACAATCACGACGCAACGGGAAATGGGGCCAACCCCCGCCTGCGCCATCAGCGTGGTACGTCCGGCGAGAACGCCCGTTACGGTGACTTGTCCGCCCGCGCTAGGCTCCACGGTGGCGATTTTCGTATCTTCCACGCTCCACTTGATTTCGTCGGGGCTGGCGGTCGACGTTGCGCTGACGGACGCCGTTTTCCCCACTTCCACGACGACGGATTCCGGCGAGAGCGTCACGGACGCGTTGGTAGCCTCTTTTTCCTTGACCGTCACGGCGCAAGTCTGGCTGTAGGTTCCGTTCGTGCACGTGATATTCGCCGCGCCGACGCTGACGGCATTCACGGACGCGCCGGTTTCGGTTCTCTCTACGGTCGCCACGGCGGTATTGTCACTGCTCCATGTCCAAGCGTCGGCGGCGACATCCGCCGCGGCGCCGTAGCGCGCCAGATTCAACGACGCCGTTTCCGTTTCGCCGATTTCCAGCGTCCCCGGCGTGATGGTAATGCCGGAAACCGTGACGGCGCAACGCTCCGACGCGTCCCCCAAGCGGGCGATAACCGCCGTTTGACCGGGGCCGACGCCCGTCAGGGTGATGGACGCGCCAAGCGTTTTGTCCGCCGAGGCGATTTTACTGTCAATCACGCTCCACGATACGCTGTCAGCGTCTGCGGATGTGGCCGTCAGGACGGCGGTTTCGTTCGGTTCGATGGTCAGGCTTTCGGCGGATAACGTGATAGTGGCGGCGTTTTCCGTCGCGTCCGCCAATAGCCCGATAGCGCTGAACAGGAATAATATCAGAAACAGAGAACATAACGTTCTTTTTTTCATAGAGCCTCCTTAAACAACACTGGGCATTGCTCCTCTTTTTTGTCGCAACCCCATAAGGTTTGATTCCCCCCTCTGTCGCCTTGCGACGACATCTCCCCCCGTTCCGGGGGGAGACATTTTGTCGTAACCCCGCAAGGTTTCAAAGATTGCGCTAACAAGTCCATACCTTCCCCGCATTGCGGGGGAAGGTGGCGCGCAGCGCCGGATGAGGGCAAGTTTCATTGAGCTTAACGGGCATACGCGGAACTTTCGTTCATTCCGCCGCGCTTGCGGGATGTGCGCTTATTCGCTCACGGTACGCCCGTCCCAAGAGGTGGAAATCTGAATCTCCGGGCGGTGCTCGTAAATCGCGTTCTTCGCGCTGTCGTACCCGACGAGGATGGACTTCACTTTCAACGTCACCGTAAGGGCCGTTGAGTGCATGTTGCCGTACTCGTCGCACAACTGTGTCGGGAAGGTGAGGGTAGCGCCGTCGCCCGCGTTCTTCAAGGTCAGGTTAATGACCGAGGTGTTATGATTCACCTGCGAGGGCATGCCGGTCGAGACGGCTATCTGTCCGATGGGCGAGGACGAGCCGAGGTCTACGGCGGGCGTGAACGTATCCTGACGCAAGGTGCTGTAATGCGGGCCGAGGTCAACGGCTTTGAGCGTCCCGGCGTTGAACTGGTACAGGTCGCTGTCGAACGTCAAGGTAACGTTGCCGCTGCACGTGTTCAGCTCAATGCTTTCGCTTCCGTCCATAATCAGATTCTGCGTGATGTTGGTAATCAGCGGCGCGACGGTATCGGGCGGCGTGACGGGCATGACGCAACGGAACACATTCGCGCTTCCGTCCACGCCGTGCGTGACCGTAACCACCGCGTACTTGTGGCCTTCCAGCATGGGCAACAGCGACGCGTCAATGGTCAGCGGGGACGCGGACGACACGCGCAGACCCTTGCCAATGCCGAGGATGTTTTCGCCGTCGGAGAGGCTTTGCGCGATATAGGCCGCCACGCGCTCCTTATAGTCCTTCGTGGCGTACACGTCAAATACGGAGCCGTTGCCGGTATCCATGCGCATGGCGTCAAGCACGGTATCGACTTGCAGGTAGGACGCAATCGGCTGGCGTCCGCCGGACGGGACATTGTTCCAGAACACGTTGCCCAGCAAGGAATCAAGGCGCCCTTCCGCCGTGTCGACGACGAGGTAATCCACGATGGATTCCT
>JAFSOM010000363.1 GCA_017447005.1 Oscillibacter sp. | reverse complement strand
TTCCGGGTCGTCCTCGCCGTAGGTCTTGGACTGCGCCGCCGCCGTTACGGTCAGCGTCGCCTTGTTAATCGTCAGATTCGCCCCAGTAAAGCTGATGGCGTAGTTGTCCCCTGCCGACAGCGTTCCCTGCGTGACGGCGTAAGTTCCGGCGTTTTCGCCCGTCTCGCGGGACAACGCGCCCGTCAGCAAATCTTCCGTATCGTCTCCCACGAAACCGGACGCCGTGAACGTCAGTTCCGGGTCGTCCTCGCCGTAGGTCTTGGACTGCGCCGCCGCCGTTACGGTCAGCGTCGCCTTGCCAATCGTGAATGCTTTTGTCGCCGTAGTGGGCAACGTGTAATTCGCGTTATCCAACGCCGTCGCCGTGGCGGTATAGGTTCCCGCGTCGGTCTGTTCTCCCGTGACCGTCACGCCGCAGGAATCGCCGCTTGCCAGATTCGATACCGTCGCCGTCGGCTTTTGCGCCGCGCCGTTGTACGTCAACGCCGTGTCCGCCCATTCCAGCGCGGTTTCCTTCGGGGCAATCATCACGGATACGCTCGCTTCCGCCGTGTCAGTATGGGTATCGTCGCCGACAACTTTGTAATAGACCGTATATGTCCCGGCGTTTTTCGCCGTGGGGACGGTCTCGGAATACGCGCCGCTGTCCCCTGCTTTATACTGTACGGCGCCGCCCGTAGCCGCGCCCGCCGTGACAAGCGCCTGTTCCGCGCCGTTATAGGTCAGCGACTGCGCGGCGGGCGCCGTATCCAGCGTCGCAGGCGTCGCAAGAAGCGCCTCGCCGCCGCTGTTCAGCTTGATGGAGTAAGCCGCGTCATCGGATGTGAAATTGGACGCCGCGCCGTTTCCGGACAGTCCGCTGGTGAATACGCCGGGCGTCTGCATGGTCACGCCGACGGAGGCGCTTTCCGACAGGCCGCCGACGACGGCGACGCTTTGCCCGTTCGCAATATAGGCGTTGCTGTTCGTGTCGGAGATTGCCCAATCCGCGCTTGTGGCGTCGCCGGCGGAACCGGCTTTCCAGTTGTTGATAATCTGCGCGTCGCCGCTAACGGTAAGCGAACCGGAAACGCCGCCGCCGTTGTTAGACGCGCTGTTCCCTTCGATGACGCCGCCCGACATTATCAGCGTACCGTTGATTCCGCCGCCGCCGCAACCGTTCAAGCCGCTATACAAGGCCGCGTTCCCGCTGATAATCCCGCCTGTCATGGTAAGCGCGCCGTTGACGCCGCCGCCGAACGCCCAGGCGCCTTCCGAGGCGGTATTGTGACGGATTTCGCCGCCGGACATCGTAAAGGCGCCGTTTGCGTTGACATCTACGCCGCCGCCAACGTTGCCGCCCTGATTGCCGATGATATAGCCGCCGCCCATATGGAAAGTTCCGGCGAAAACCTCAACGCCGCCGCCCTCGTTGCCCTGACTGGAAGCGGCGCTGCTGTAGTTGCCGAAAATACAGCCGCCATACAGATTCAGAACGCCGCCGTTTACCCAGACGCCGCCGCCTTGCACAACGGTTCTGCCGGACTGCGTATAACTTCCGTTGCCGCCTGTGATATAGCCGCCTGTAAAGCTCCCCTTCCGCGCGGCGTTGACGTAACGAGAATCGTCCGTCGTTTCCACCAGTTCGCCGAGATAATGATACGTATCTCCGTAATACGTCCTGACCGCTTTGCCGATGTAATAGTAACGCGTCGTTTCGTCGCAGTCATATAGATTCAGCGTCGCGCCTTCGTCAATTTTGATAACGCTTCCTTGCCCTTTCGTCGGATTTACCATGGTAACGCTATACCCGTTCAGGCAGAGGTTCGTCACGCCGCCGGGGACGTTCCACGTACTGGAAAGCGTCACGTTCTTCATCAGAGCGTAGTTTCCCGCCGTCGTGGGCAGACTGTCGGACGCGTTCCATGGCTCGAAAGCGATGCCGTCACCGTCGTGCGTGTGCGCCGTGAAAATATGCGCGTATTTTTGCGCGTGGCTTGCCGCAAAGGACGATGTCACATCCGTTGCGGACGCGGCGTCCTCTCCGGCTTTCACGCTCAGGCTGTCCGCTATTGTGAGCGCGGTTGTCTCATTCGTGGAATGGGCGCCGATGGCGAGAACGCCGGAAGCTGTCACGTCGCCGCCGTGAATCGCCACAATAATATGGCGTCCGCTTGAGTCGTCGCCGTAGCCAATCCCCGCGGAATTTTGCGAGCCGCCCGTGGCGTTGATAACGCCCCCGTAAATTTCCACGTTAATATTGCTCGCCGACGTTCCGCCGCCGATTCCCGCCGCCCTCTGTCCGCCTGTGGCGTTGATTTCGCCGCCGTAAATCGTGACGGCAGTGCTTCCGTAAGGGCGCCACCCGCTTCCAATGCCAGTGTTCATTCCGTTGCCGACGGCAGTAATGTCGCCGCCGTAAATCGTGATATTGCCGCCGCCGCTGTTGCCGCCCGCGCCGCCGATTCCCGCGCCGCCTCTCGCGCTGACAGCTTCAATCACGCCGCCGTGAATGGCAACGGTTCCGCAGTTACTGCTTCCGTTGTAGGAGTTGAACGCGCCAATTCCGGCTTCGTCATAGTCGGAAGTTCCCGTCGCTTTCAGGGCGCCCGTGCCGCCGCTTTGCGCGTAGACGGTCAATTTGTTATCGTTGTCAACGGTGATTCCCTTGCTTGCGGTCAGCGTCGCGCCGTCGCAAAGTATCAAATAAACCTCGCCCGCGACGGTCACGCGCTCGGCTATCGTCACGTCTTCCGTGACGGCGTACCACCCCGCGCCCCACGCCGCGCTGTCCGACGCAACAACCGCATAATCCGCGCACGTTTTCTCCGTGAAGTCCACGGTTTTCGTCGTCTCGTTCCATGCCGCGTCCAGATACGCGACCGGATCTGTAATTTGAAACGCTTTCGACGCGGTAACGCCTTGCGCGGTCAATTTCGCGGTATAACTTCCAGCTTCGGAAGGCGCTTCCGAAAGCAGGGTTTCCCCGCTGTAATACTGAATATCGCTCTCCGACACCGCCAGCCCCGTGGCGGCGTTGAACGCGTCCAGCCCGTCCAGCGTCACGGCGCCGTCGCTTTCCGTCAACGTCAACGACAGGGACTTGTTCTCGCCAAGCTCGCACGCCTCATTTTGGCACGTGGCGGTAATCGCGGCGCCCTCGGCGGCGTAACTCCAAGAATGCCCGCCAATTTCCAGCGACACGTCGTCAAGCCCCACGCCATAGCCGTAATTATCCGTCATCTTAAAGCCGATTTGGATGTTCGCCGCAAGCGCCGCGTCGGGAAGGGCGTCCGACCACTCCGTCCAGCTTTCGTGCGCTTCCGTTGTGGCGAACAACTCCGTCCAGTCCCCGCCGTCTATGCGGTAATACGCGCCAAACGCGTCAATGTCGCCGCCCCACGAGCGGTTAATGTACCAGAAACTCAAGGACGCGGCGGTTTTCCCGCTCAAATCCTGCGCGGGCATAATCAGATAAGTTTCGTTCCCGTCGTCGCTGTGCGTGATTTTCGCGTTGAGGCTCCCGCCATGCGCGCCCGTTTCGTCGTTATAATCTCCGGTTCCCACGGACCAACTGCCGTTTCCCTCCTGCGTCCAGCCGTCCGGGAACGCGCCGTCCTCAAAATCGGCGGTGACGCTAAGGCCCTCTATCCATGAAGCGCTCAGCGTGATGTCTTGCGTAACGGGCGCGGAGAAATCATAGGATGTTCCGTCCAGTTCCCATCCCCGGAAGATGAACCCGTCCCTCGCGGGGGCTTTCGGCTTTACGGCGTTCGTATTTATCGGAATCGTCTGGGAATCGACGGCGCCGCCGCCGTTGGAATCGAACGTGACGGTGACGGCGTCCGCCCAAATCGCGGAAAACGTCATGTCCGCGGTGAGCGTATAAGCCTCTCCCGGCTGATAGGCGCTTTCCCCGTCCAGCCAGCCGTTGAACACTTTGCCCGTCGGCGCGGAAAACGCGTTCGCGGGAAGCGTGATTTGATGGCCCTTCAAGTCGCTGATTGCGTCCATGGCGCCTTCGCCGCCGTTGGCGTCGAACGTCGCGGTATAGCGGGGAAGCGGCTTCGTGCTGATATACGCGTATTTTTTCCCGGATACGTCGCCCGGATTCGTAGTCGCAACGGCGCTTTCCGCCGAATCGCCCACTTTCATTTCAAGCAATTCGCCCGCCACATTGCATGAAGAACTGAAAGCCTTCGCCTCTCCTGAAGAACTCGCGGAAGCGGTCACTTCGCCGCCGTTGACGGTAACGCCTCCATGGAACGCATACGCCTCGTCGTCGCCGTTTGTCGCCCGCGCCGTCACGGTTCCGGCGTTGATTGTGATGGAGCCGGAATAAATGCCCCTGCTTTCATAATTTGTTGTCGGGTTTCCAATGCCTGTAAACGTCCCGCCGTTGATGGTAATGCCGGAGCTTGTATAAATGCCCGCGCTCTCGTCCGCCGTTCCGCCTGCGGCGGTCACGGTTCCGCTCTCCATGACAAAAGTGCCCGGTTCGCAGAAAATGCCGTTTCTCTTCCAGATTCCGCTTGATGTCTCTTGAAAGGAAATGTCAAGGCTTCCCTCGCCGCCGATAGTCAATGTTCCGCCGTTGAAGTAAATCCCATGACTGCGGTCGGGAGAGGAATCGGCGCTTTTCACGATGGAATTGCTTCCAACCAACTCAATGCGCAAATCTCCGCCGCGATAGTCAATCCCGCCGCCTTCGCCGCCGCCATTATATCCGGTCCCGGAATACGAATAATTGTTCAAGGTGAGCGTGTGGGAATCCGGGTCATAAGTAGCCGTACCGGAACCTCCGCTCACGGTGAGATTGTCGCTGGTGATTTCCACGCCGCCGACATGAAGGCCATAGCTTTCAGCCGCCGCGCTCGGCGCCATGACGAGCGCCGCGCACAGCGTCAGAAGCAAAAGGAACGTCCCTTTGCGTAATTTCATACGAACATCCCCTTTCAGAGATTGAAAACCCGTTATGTATCCCCCTTGCGGGGGGATTTCTCAATCGGCCTCTTCCGTAAAAGCCGCGTCAACGCGGTAAGTTTTCCCGCAGGCCGCGCAGACGTATTCCGCCGACGTTCCGTTTTGCGTCTCGTCCAGCCGGACGCGCTCATAACTGTGGCCTTTGGGCGGGATAACCTCCGTTTGCGTGTCCTTGTATTCCACGCCGTTTTCGTCCGTCGCGCTGAGTTCGTAGACCGCAAGCCCCGCTTCCGTACAGTCCGCCTCTTTCGCTAC
>JAFSOM010000362.1 GCA_017447005.1 Oscillibacter sp. | reverse complement strand
TATGTGCGCGACCATTGCACTGAAACCCGTAATCAGTGACAATAATAAAATCAGCAAATATACCGTTACCATCAAAATTTATGACGGATCGGGCAAAAGGGAAGAGGAACTTTTGGACACAAGTAAAGCCGCGCTTTTGCAAAGCAAAACGTTTGATGTCATTCCTGTTCAAGAGGTACAACCCGAACAGCCTTGACGGATTCCGCTTACGGCAATCCTGTCATCTTCCCGGCTCCGCGCGCGGGAAACGGAAAAGCAACGGGACGTTATCCGTCCCGTTGCTTTGCGCAGGTATGGCAATATGGAAGTCAGAACTCGACCGGCGTGTCGTAATAACAGCACGTGAGCAGTTTTTCCATCTCTTCCACGGAGGGCTGACGCGGATTGGAGCCGGTGCACGCGTCCGCAATGGCGTTGACGGCAATGTCGTGGAGGCGTTCCAGAAAGACGTTTTCCGGCACAAAGCCCTGTTCGCACGGATAGCTGTCCGCGCCGTAACGCTGAATGCAGTGCGGAATGTTCAGCGCGTCGTTCATCCCGCGCAAATGCGCGATAAGCGCGGAGACTTTTTCATCGTCCGGGGCGTCTTTCGGCGCAATGCCCATGTAATCGACAATGACGCCGTAACGCTTTTTCGCCTCCGGGTCTTTCGCGTTGAACGCGATAACTTTCGGCAGATACATGGCGTTGGCCGCGCCGTGGATGATATGCGCGCCGCAGTCGGCGAAAACCGCGCCTGTCTTGTGAGCCATAGAGTGGACGATGCCCAGAAGCGCGTTGGAAAAAGCGATTCCCGCCAGACACTGCGCGTTGTGCATACGGTCGCGGGCGGACATGTCGCCGTTGTAGGACGGGATTAAATCGGCCTGTATCATCTCAATGGCGTGGATGGCGAGCGGGTCGGTGAAGTCGCAGTGGGCTGTGGACACATACGCCTCAATCGCGTGCGTGATGGCGTCCATGCCGGTATGCGCGACGAGCTTTTTGGGCATGGTTTCGGCGAGTTCCGGGTCGACAATCGCCACGTCCGGCGTAATCTCGAAATCGGCGATGGGATACTTGATTCCCTTTTCGTAGTCCGTGATGATGGAGAAGGCCGTAACCTCGGTGGCGGTGCCGGACGTGGAGGAAACCGCGCAGAAACGCGCCTTTTTCCGAAGTTTCGGAATCCCGAACACCTTGCACATATCCTCGAACGTGCAGTCCGGGTATTCGTACTTAATCCACATGGCTTTCGCCGCGTCGATAGGAGAGCCGCCGCCGATGGCGATAATCCAGTCGGGGCCGAACTCCCGCATGACTTCCGCGCCCTTCATAACTGTGTCGACGGAGGGGTCGGATTCGATACCCTCAATGATGCGGACTTCCATACCGGCTTCTTTCAGATAGGCTTCCGCCCGCCCCAGAAAGCCGAAACGCTTCATGGAGCCGCCGCCCACGCAGATAACGGCCTTTTTCCCTTGCAGGGTTTTGAGATTTTCCAGCGAGCCTTTGCCGTGGTAGATGTCGCGGGGAATTGTAAAACGAGCCATTATTTGTTCTGGGCGAACAGCCAGTCCCGTACCGCCGACAGTTTGTAGCCGTAGTTAAAGGACGCCATATGCTCCATGCCGCTCTCGCCCTCTTTGAATACGCTTCCGCTCTCAAAGCGAACCATATTGGCGTTCAACCCCTGTTCCGTCAGCGCGTTGACCGCCGCGATTTGTTCCTCGTCACTGTTCTGCGCGTTCCACTCGCCGTAGCTGTAGGGAACGCCGTCCGCGTCGAACAGCGCCATGACCTCGTCCTGTCCGCCGGACGCTTTCGCGTCTCCGCCCGCTGTGATATAGAAGAACTTCTGATTTTCCAGCGGCTTTAACGCGGAAATATCCCACTGTCCGGACACGAACATACTCGCGGCGAACAAATCCGGGTATTTGCAGTTCAGATACAGCGAGGTCATGCAGCCCATAGACTGCCCGGTCGTATAGAGCCGGCTGGCGTCAATGGAGTACGTTTCCTGAAGTTCGCGGAGCAGACTGACCGCCGTTTCCACCTGCGCGGAGACGTTCCAGTCGTCGTCCACAACCGTTTCCGTGAACGCCGGAACCATAACAAAAGAAGGATGTTTGGCCTGTTCCTCTCCAGTGACCCAGACCGCCGCGCCGTAGTATTGCTCTACAATTTCCTTCGCGCTCTTGCCCGCGCCCGTGGAATCCGGGATGAACATCAGAAGCGGGTACGCGGCGGAAGCGTCGTAGCCGTCCGGAATATACAGGCTGTATTCCAGTACGTCGGCGGTATCCGGGTCGGCAAAGGTCCGCTGTTCAAATTTCCCCGCGTTTTCGTCCAGAACCGCTTGAATCTCCGGGTGGTTTGCTACCGTCATGCCGCCGCGCCCGCCTCCTCCGGGGTCTCCGCCGTGTCCGTCCGCGTTTATGGGCGGCTGTTCCGTTTCTTCGTTCACAGGTTCCTCCGCGTCCGGCGTCCGTTCCGCTTCGCCGGTTACGGTTTCCTCCGCGTTTCCGCTTCCGGCGGATGTCCCGCAGGCCGTCAGAAAGCACAGGAACGCGAGAAGTATCGCTGTCAGCTTTATCCGTTTCATGGAATCCCCCCTTGGGTTGCATTTTAACCCTTTCCGGCGCGAATTGCAAGCGTTTTGGACGCGTCCGCTCACAAGTTTTCGCGTCAAAAGCGCAGGAAATTTGTCCCGGCTTCCGGCGTCAGGCTTATCATCCAATCGGGGGACGCGGGGCGGTTCGCGTCCAACAGCGCCTCTCCGAGCGGCGCGCCGCCTCCGGTCTGCTCCATGAGATTGTACTTCACGGCGAGTCGGGGAAGTCCCGGCAGATTGCGTTCATCAGGGCGGCGGCGTCTATCTGCGGACAGTCCCGCATGGCGCGATATGTCCGCCTAAGCTCGAAGACAGCGAGGCATATCGCCGTTTCCGGGAAGAACAAGTAGCCGAAGCCGTCCGCGTCGCCTTGCGACAGGTTCATGACGTAATCGGAGAAAATGTCATCCCATATCGGGTAGGCGACCGCGAGCGCGGTTTCCGCGCAGTCCGTCTGGAGCCAAAACACGCCGTTCATCAGCGTTTTGTAACGCGCCGTATGACCGCAGGGCGTTTCCGTAGGCGCGGGCAATACGCCGAAATATTCCGGGCGTTCCTCCATGCCGTCCAGCGCGATTTCCCGCAACTCGTTTTTGTCCGCGTCCGAGACGCCGTTCTTCATCCGATAGCGTAACGCCTCGTACTGGATGATTTTCCGTACCCGGTTCTCATACTCCATCGGGTAAAGCAGATACTGCGGACAATTCGGAATCGCCGCTCCATATGCTTTCGCCTCGTTGGGTATGGAGTCCGTGTCCCTGTCCACGACATAAAACTCCGTCCCGTCCCGTTCGCCGTCCCCACCAGTGCAAACGTACCGGACGCCGGGGCATTCCTCCTCCGTCCTGTGTATTTCGCCAACCTCCGCCTCCAGCGCCTCCAAGTTTGCCCACTCCGCGCCGCGCCCGTTTTCGCTCATCCTGAACGCCTCCCGTTTCCCGATTTTTATCGCTCGAACTGCGTGTTTTTCGTTCGTTACGCCGCAAAATTCGCGCAAATCCGGCGTTTCGTCGTATGCAACGCAATATTGATTCCGTTGTGACGGGCGCGGATTTCGCCCCTTTTTCGGGGAAATGGAGGCGGCTTTGCGGTCAAAACGGCGCGAAAATTCGGCTGGGCGCAAAAAAATTCAGGCTTCCGGCCTGATTTTCATGTCGTTTTATGGATTTTTCAGACGCGTTCGACGCTTTTCGATTGACATCGCGGGTGCGGACGGCTAAAATAAAGGGGAAATCACGGTCGAACTGCGGTCTGAAATACAACGGAATCAATATTTCGTTATCCTCTTATCAGACGACGAGGCCGAGCTTTTCCATCTGGCGCTCATGCTCCGCGCCGCTCTCCATAATGTAAATGCGCGTGGTGTCGATGCTGGCGTGTCCGAGGAGGTCGGCCAGCTTCGCCACGTCCTTCGCCATGCGGTAATAGGACACCGCGAACAGGTGGCGGAAGTTATGCGGGAATACCTTGTGCGCCTCCACATGGGCGGCGGCGCACAGCGTCCGCATTTCCCGCCAGATGTTGGAACGGTTCAGGGGCTTTCCGCTTCTGGTGACGAACACGGAACCGCTGACAATCCCCGCCGTTTCGCAATAGGACAGTAGAAGTTTCCGCAGTTTCTTCGGAATTAGAACTGTCCGCTGTTTGCCTTTGCAGTCCACGACCGCACTTCCGTTCCGCAACGCCTCCAGCGTGATATACGGCAGTTCCGACACTCGTATTCCTGTGCTTCCAAGCGTCTGCATAAGGTAGTACAGCCGCAGATTTCCCTTGTTCCGCGCCGCGTTCAACAGGCGCATATACTCCGATTTCGTCAGTTCGCGGTCTTTGTCGCGGTAAATCCGCCGTTGCGTCTTGACCTGCTTTACGCGCAGATTGTCCCACGACATGAACGCGAGAAAACTGTTGACCGCCGAAATCATCACATTGACCGTGCTGGCGGCGTTCTTCGCGCCGATTTCCGCTTTCCACAGAAGCAGGCGTTCTTTCGCCACGCTCTTGTCCTCCGCAAGCCATTCGTAAAACGACGTGAGCGCGTTCGCGTATTTCCGCACGGTCGATTCGCTGTGTTCCTCCATGTGGAGATTTTCCGCATAGGCTTGGATTTGCTCCTTTGTTATTGTGTAAGTTTCCATCGTGACCTCCCATGTCATGCAATAATATTTCCGTTTCCTTACGTCCAAAATAAAAGCCCGCCGCAAAACGCATTGTACAACATCCATGCGCTTTGCGGCGGGTTTATGTTCGTTTTTTTATGTCTCGGAGCCTCGCAATCCGGCGCGGCTTTTGTCCGGAACGGTGAAAATAGGACGCGCCTGTTTGCGTCTCTTTGGAACGCGCCGCGCATAAGGGATGTCCGTTTCCCAAGCCGTAGCGACGTTCAATTGCGTGAACCGCTTTTTCAGGAAAAGTCGGACTCCGCATTCCTGTATCGAATTACCGGGCATTGCTTGATTTTCTTCCCGATTTTACGCCGTTCCAGCGCGAATACCATGTCGCTTGTCCGTTCAAAGAAGCCTTCGCCCTTTTTCCAACTCATGCCGCATTTGCAATGTTGCAATCCATTGAATTGGCATTTCATTTTCCGCCCGCATGACGGACAGACCTTTTTGCTCCGGCCTTTCTGTAGAGAAACGGTTGGAGATTTCTTTTTCTTCGGAGCTTCCTCCGGGATTCCGTTTTCCGCAATGCGGGTTTCATACCGGGCAAGTTTGGAAAGAAAAGCGCGGCTTACCTCGTCGTAAGGAACCCATATGGCCACAGACTTTATTTTTTCGTAAACAGCGGCGACAATCTCCGAAGAGGCGTCCTCCCCCGGCATTTCCCCATGCTCGCGGTAATAGTTGCAAACAGCGCGGAACATCCATTCCGAAATTCGCGCTTTCTGCTTTTACTTGAGTTCCTTGTAGGTCTTGTTCGGTTTCGCCCGCATTTTATACGCAAGCGAATGATGATTGGGCTTTGCCATACGAATCCCTCCCCGTCCGTTTCTCCGCTTGAGGAGCCGCTCTTTCCATATCGCGTTTCTTTGGCTTACCCGCACTTATCGTAATCCATGTTCCGCCGTTTCCTCCGTCTCCGTTCTCATTGATTTCAAAGGGAAACCATAAGCGAATCCGGGCGGCTTGCCAATCCGTAACCGTCAGAAGCGCTACCTTCTCCGTTGTTCAGTTTCCGTTCCCGGAGACGCTCTTTCAGCATTGTATTTCGGCGCGTTACCGTAACATTCCGCACGGCTAACGATAACGCCTTCTTTGTGCCAACGATAACCAGCAGACGCTTGGCGCGGGTGATTCCCGTGTAGACAAGGTTCCGCTGTAACATCACGTAATGCGTCATAAGAATCGGCATGACCACAACCGGATATTCGGAACCCTGCGACTTGTGGATGGTAACGGCGTAGGCCAGAACCAGTTCGTCCAGTTCCGTGGAATCGTATTCTATCAGCCGATTGTCGAACCGGACGGAAAGCGTTTTGTCCTCCAAATCGACGCTCTCCACAACGCCGATGTCGCCGTTAAAAATCTCTTTATCGTAATTGTTGCGTATCTGCATGACCTTGTCCCGGACGCGGAACAACACGCCGCCGCGCCGTAGTCCGTCCGCATGAGGATTCACCGTCTCCTGCAACGCCTGATTCAGATTCGCCGCGCCCACGACGCCTCTTTGCATGGGCGTCAGAACCTGTATTTCGCCGGGCGGGATACGGTAGGCACGGGGGAGACGGTTCCTCACGAGGTCAACGATAGTTTCCAGTGCGGCTTCTGGGGTTTCCCGTTCCATAAAGAAGAAATCGCTGTCCCTGCCGTTGGACAAATCCGGCATTTTCCCGCCGTTGATTCTGTGCGCGCTCATAATAATCCTGCTGGACTGCACCTGCCGGAATATCCGCGTCAGACGCACGACGGGGAAACATTCGGAGTCAATCATGTCGCGGAGGACGTTCCCCGCGCCCACGCTGGGAAGCTGGTCGATGTCGCCGACGAAAATCAGCGTCATGGCGTCCGGGACGGCTTTCAGTAGGTTGTACATCAGCATAACGTCTATCATGGAACACTCGTCGACAATCAAAACGTCGCCTTCCAGCGGATTGTCCGCGTTCCGCTGATAGCCGTCCGGCGGCTTGGTTTCCAACAGGCGGTGAATGGTTTTGGCTTCCATGTCGGTCGTTTCGGAAAGACGTTTCGCGGCGCGTCCGGTCGGGGCCGCCAGCAGAATCCGCGCTCCCGCTTCCCGAAACGCTGTGATAATTCCAAGGGTCGTTGTTGTTTTGCCTGTTCCGGGGCCGCCCGTCAGGATGAGAATTTTGCTTTGTACGGCGGTCAGAATCGCTTCCATCTGGATTTCGTCGTAAGCGATTCCCGTCACGTTTTCGATACGCTCCGTCAGGCCAAGCGGCGTGACGCGGACGCCTCCCGGATGGGCGTAAATCTCCGCCAGCCTCCGCGCCGTCCCCACTTCCGCGTGGTAGAACGGCGGCAGATAAATGGCGTCCTCTTCGGTTTTCACGTCCTCATCCGCAATCATCCTGTCCAGCGTCCCGGACAGCTTCGGCGCGTCTACGGTCAGCAGTTCCGCGCCCGTTTCCGTGAGCATTTCCCGCGTGGCGTAACAGTGGCCGTCGTCCGCGAGACGGTTCAGCGTATACAGAAGCCCGCTTCGTAAGCGTTCATACCGTTCGTGTTCAAAGCCCAGCTTCGCGGCGATTGTGTCCGCCGTCTTGAAGCCTATGCCCCAAATATCGTCGGCGAGACGGTACGGGTTCTCTTGCACTATTTTTACGCTATCTTTACCGTAAGTTTTGTAAATCTTCGTGGCGTGGGTCGTGCTGACATCGTGGCTCTGCAAAAAGAGCATGACGTTCTTGATTTCCTTCTGTTCCAGCCAGCTTTTCCTAATCCGGTCTACCCGTAACTGTCCGATACCCGGAACCTCAATCAGCTTCTCCGGCGTTTTCTCGATTACGTCCAGCGTGTCCCCTCCGAAACGCTGGACGATTCTTTGGGCGAATTTCGGCCCGATTCCTTTCACGAGGCCGCTTCCCAGATACTTTTCAATGCCGACTACTGTGGCGGGAAGCGTTTCCTCTACGGTTTCCGCAGAAAACTGCCGCCCGTATTTGGCGTCGAGTTTCCAGTTTCCGCCCAGCGACAGGACGCTCCCAACATGCACGTCGGGCATCGCGCCCACGACGGCGATTAAGTCCTGAAAACCGCTGACGCGGCATTTCAAGACGGAATATCCGTTCTGTTCGTTCCGGTAGGTAATCCG
>JAFSOM010000361.1 GCA_017447005.1 Oscillibacter sp. | reverse complement strand
GTTCTGTTCCGCCGCGCCGTCAATGGTCAACGGCGTTTCGTTATTTGTCCGTGTGGCGCAGCCTGCGAAACACAGCAAAGCCAACGCGCATACAATCGACAGTACGTTTTTCTTCATGGTATTCCTCCGAAATATTGATAAATTGAAAACGCTTGCCTAATCACTCGTTGCAAGCGTTGGAGACGAACTGCAACGGCGGTCCTCGTTTCCAAATCAAATCGGCGAATCGCGTTTCCTCCGTGCCAAATGTCAATCTACCCATATCGACGCCTCCTTGGTTCATATGTGATAAACTTAGTTTATCACATATGAACCATCCTGTCAAGAGGCGAACAGAAGAATTGGAGAACCAAATTTCTTGCTTACTCGATTGCAAACTCTCCGATGATGTTGCCTTCCAAGTCATACACCGTGCAGGTTCCTCCGCTATTCATGCACTTATCCCTGTCCTCAGAAAGCACGTAGCCGCTCTTTCCGTTCGTTGCCCGCACAGCAATCAAGTCAGGCTTCACGCCGTCAATCAGTCCGATAGGCCCGTAGGTTTTCCCGGCGGCATTGGTGGGATACTTCCCGTTTACCAGAGAACGCTCACGGATTGCCTCCATGTTTGCCCTTCCGTCCGATTGAATCGTTTCCTGATTCGCGTCGCCCGCAACGCGGATTTTTTCAAGTTCCACCGCAAAATTGCGAACCGCCTGCGTATTCGCATAGGCCGAAAGCAACGCCTGATAGGTGTCGGGAGTAATTTTACGGCTTTTTGCGGTTTCATTGTTCAAGGACTTCGCAAGGTCGCTCAGGGGGCCGCAAAGTTCCCGGATTCTTTCGGCGCGTCCGCTTGCGGTCGCGCCATCTTCCGTTTCCGCGATTTCCGTGCAGACGCCATCCTTTACGGTGATTCTTGCGATACTCCCGGACGCGCCGACTTGACTTTCAGGCAGATTGTCGGCGTTCTTTATATCCAGTCCGTAATAGTAGAACCGCAGAAGGTCGCACACGTAACTTTTCGCGCCGTTGCCAGCGTCATAATAACCGTATACCTCGAGGGAGGGCAGAAGCAAATCGCCGTCAATCACGTCAGCGCAAAGACGCTTCGCCACAGCGTTATACAATGCGGCGTCCTCACCTTTAAGGCCGAATGTCTCTCCGGTCGGAACCGGAAAGCCCGTCGCGGCGTTCGTTCCGTTTTCAGCGTCCTCACGCGTCATCGTCTTATAGAGATAGTATACGATGTCAGAGCGGGGGCAGGAATTTTCGGGGGACACGTCCGTCACGCTCAAAAGTCCCTGATTATCGCCCCAACGGAAAGCGGCTGTCCAGTAACCCTGCGGCAGACGGTAATCGGCAAGTTCGCTGTACGGCGCGTCCGGCTTTCCCTGAGAACGCCACAGAAACGTGAGGACGTGCGCGCGGGTACAGGCGTTGCCCGGAGAAAATGTGGTCTTGGAAGTGCCAGAGGTGATTTCGTTTTCATAAGCCCAGAGAATCGCTTTGTAAAACGGACTGGTGGATTTTACGTCCGTGAACGGATTCTTCGTCGTTTTCGGTTCCGGCTTGTCAGCGGCCCGCCACAGGAACGTGGCGACCTGACCGCGAGTGCAGGCGCTTTCCGGCTCGAACGTGGCGGACGATGTGCCTTTGGTAATGTCGCGCAACCATGCCCATTCCACGGCGGGATAATAATAGGCGTCTTGGGGAACGTCCTGAAAGCTGGGCTTTGTATCAGCCAAGGCGGGAATTGCAAAGGCAAGCGACATGACCGCCGCCATAAGCAAAGCCGCCGCTTTCTTTACCAGTGTCATTCGGATGACTCCTTTCTCGGTTATGTCAGCGCGTCGGAAACATTTCCGCACATACGCCGACAGCATTTCCTTTTATACTGCAACGTCAATTTGAGTGACTGACATAGGACGCGCCGACAAGAGGGGCCTGTCGTAACAATGCGGACAGTGTCAACGCGCCCTCACTATAAAAGACGCCTCCTTTCCGTCTTTCTATACACTTAAACGGAGAAAAGTCCTAAAACCGGACAGTGAAATTAAAAAACTTTTTATTTTGTATGGTTCAACAAAAAATAATTTTGTTTTCATGCTGTTTATATAAATTTTGACATAACGAAAGGTGAAGTCTGTTTTGATAAAAATCACCTCCTTTCGCTCGTCCACGAACTTGAACGATTGAAAGGAGGTGACTTCAGATAGCGGCGGAATGAATTTTTAATTCGACATATTGCGCAAAGTCACGCTGTCCGCTATACGTAACATCACTTCTTTTTCCAAATTGCTATCCAACAAAAATACGATTCCATCGTATTCGTCAATCCAGATAAGATTGTTGCTGAGTGATGTCTCATCAGCGGGATAGAAGTCAGCGGATACTTCTCGAATATACACGGTTTCTCTTTCGGAATCGTCACCGCTATATTGCACTTGAAGTCCCTCCGAAAGAAAACAATAGTCGAATAGAATCATATTGCTTTCCGTATCTTCATAGAAAAACATATGATGTGTTGTGCTGTTATCTGATTCAGTGAGAGTAAATCCATCAGGCAACCACGCAGGAACAAAATTCGGTAACTCTGTTTCCCTTGAAGCGCCAAAAAAGCGATAATAAATATTATCTTCGATTACTTCACGAATCCATTTCATTGCTGTTTCCCGCGCCTCAGTATCTACAACTAACCATGTACTTAGCCCCAACAGAATTGCCAGAAAAATCACGGCAACCCGCCGCGCAATCGAACGCGCACGCTGACGCCGTTTGTCCAGCGCAAGCAATGCGTCCATCTTTTTCAGAAATCCTTCCGAAAACTCATGCTCAATTTCATCAGGTTTCGGCAGGGAGGTCAACATGGAATCGCTAACCGCTATTGCCGCCGCTTTCAAATCGGCTTCCGTAAACGGAAATTCATTCATGAAACCGCCCCTCTCCGCTTAAATTATTCCGCAACGCCTCTTTCGCTCTCCACAAAAGTCGCTGGACGGAACCCGCTTTTATGTTCAGCAGTTTTCCCAATTCCGCATTGCTGTAGCCGTTCCGATACCGTAACAATAATATCTCGCGGTATCGCGCGGGCAGTCGCGCCATTGCGTCCGCCAATTCCGACG
>JAFSOM010000360.1 GCA_017447005.1 Oscillibacter sp. | reverse complement strand
GAGAATTTCCGGGCGTTGGCAATCATGTCGTCGGTATAGAGCGATACGGCGGGTTCGGGCAACGTCCAATCCTGCGCCCACATGCCGACTTCCGGACGCCCGTCCTTGTACTTCACGTAGAAGTTGGACAGCTCATTATTCGTCTCGATTCCGGCGTCGTTGAGCGCCTGCAACGGCGTGACTTTGTCGTAGGCGTCGTTCAGGCCGCCGGAACCCGCGCCGCCGTAACAGGCCGCCGTGGACGCCCAGCCGAATACGTTCAGCTTGTCGCCCGACGCCATCGGGAGGAATCCGCCGCGATTCTCCACGAGCACGATACCTTCCCGCGCAATCTGAATAGCGAGTTCCTGCGCGGTTTTCGCGGTCGATTCCTCAATCGTGCCGCGCCCGGTCACGAGGTCTAGCATGGTGCTCATGGGGCCTGTGCAAATCAGGTTGACGCACAGCGTAATGGCCAGAATCATGGCCAGAATCGCCGAGCCTCTGACAAGGCTCTTTTTCTTGCCCATACGCCCCGCGAGGACGGCAACGACAATCCCCACGACAAGAATCACCGCGATTGCAATCAGGTGGTTCTTGATGGAACTGAGCACATTGACAACGTCCTCCATGTTGATACTAAGCATGAAACGTTCTCTCCTTCCTTTCATCCGTGATAAATTCGGGGTTTGCGCTTGCGTAAATTATAATGCGCGTCGCGGAAATGCGCAAGCGGCTTTCTATAATTTTGGGGAAATTCACAAAAATGAGGGCTTTTTCCGTACAAAAGAGACAAGTTTCCGCGTCGCTCTTGACAGACGCGCCGGAAACTTGTACTCTTTGCGGGAAAGGAGGCGGCGCGGATGTACTACGGAACTATCAAAAACTGCGACATCGCCAATGGGGAAGGGGTACGCGTCAGCCTCTTTGTCTCCGGGTGCACGAATCACTGCGAACACTGCTTTCAGCCGGAGACATGGGATTTTGAGTACGGCCAGCCCTTCACCGCCGGGACGGAGACGGAAATTTTACGCCTGCTTGCGCCGTCGCATATCGCCGGACTGTCGCTGTTAGGCGGGGAGCCGTTTGAACCCGCCAACCAACGCGTACTGCTTCCGTTTCTGCGGCGCGTCCGGGAGGCGTTCCCCGCGAAAACTGTCTGGTGCTACTCCGGTTTCACCCTCGACGAACTGCAAACGGATGGCAGTTACCCGCGCTGTGAGGCTACCGACGAAATGCTGTCCCTTCTGGACGTGCTCGTTGACGGGCGCTTTATAGAGGAGTACAAGGATATTGCGCTACGCTTTCGCGGGAGCCGGAATCAGCGTCTGATTGACCTCAACGAAACCCGACGCACGGGGAATATCGTCTGTCTCCCCGACCGCCGGACGCTTGCGACGCAAAGTAAAGCGGATTGAAAAGGAATCCGCCTTCAACGCAAATCTGAAAGGAGAATCAAAGATGAATCATATCAGAAACGCCGAACGCAAGGATATTCCGTCGGTACTCCGTCTGCTGGTACAGGTGAACATGGTACACCACACCGGACGCCCGGATTTATTCAAAGGCCCCGTCACCAAGTACACGGAGGCGGAGCTTCTGGCGATATTCGCCGACCCCAAAACGCCCGTATTCGTGTACGAGGACGAATCCGGCGACGTGCGCGGCTATGCCATGTGCGTTTTCAAACAAGCCGTCAACGACAATCTCATGACGGACATTAAGACCCTGTACATTGACGACCTGTGCGTAGATGAAACCGTCCGGGGCAAGGGTATCGGAAAGGCGCTGTATGCGCACGCGGTACGCTTCGCCCGGGAATCGGGGTGCTATAACGTGACGCTCAACGTATGGGCGTTGAACCCGTCCGCGCAGCGCTTCTACGAGAAAGTCGGCATGACGCCGCAAAAAATCGGCATGGAATACATTCTCGGCGCGTCCGAGGCGACTTGAAACGCGCAAATCGCGGTACGCGTAAAGGGTTGATTGGCAAGCGCAAAACGATTCCTTTACGCGTACCAGACCGCGTTATCGTCACGCGGACAGCCTGACGACGCGGAATATTAAGGAGGCTTTCTATGAAAAAATGGCTTTGCGTATGGCTTGCGCTTCTGTTAAGCGTCAGCCTGACGGCCTGCGGCGGCGTTGTCGAAACCGAATCCGGCGCGACCGAATCGCCCGATTTGCTCGACGTTGCCCGGAATGCAAGACGGAACATCCCCGACGAGACGCAATCGGCGGACGATAGCGGACAATCTCCCGAGTTTCCCGCCGACGCCGGACTGTACGCAGGCATTCCCGCCGACGCCGGACAGTACCCCCAAACCCCCGCCAATGAGGAAACTTTGCTGGACGCGTCCGACGAGACCGAATTGCCCATCCTCCCGCCCGACGCCCCCGCCGTCTCCGAGGACGGAAGCTATACCTCTCAGGAAGATGTCGCCCTGTACTTACATCTCTACCAGCGTCTGCCGGGGAATTTTATCACGAAAAAAGAGGCGCGGGATTTGGGCTGGAACGGCGGTTCCTTGGAGCCTTACGCCCCCGGTAAGTGTATCGGCGGCGACTACTTCGGCAATTACGAGGGCATTCTGCCCAAAGGCCGCTCGTATCACGAGTGCGACATTGACACGCTCGGCGCGAAAAGCCGCGGCGCCAAACGTCTTGTCTATTCCGACGACGGCCTAATCTACTATACCAGCGACCACTACAACACGTTCACCCTCCTTTACGGGGAAGAGTGAGCCGCGCTACGACGCGTTTACTCCGCCCCGCCGGGACGGGTAAATCAGGAAGGAGTTTACAACAATGACGATGATGACTGTCATGGAAGGCGGCAATATCCGTACCAGAGACGAACTGCACGACGCCTTAATCCGCGCCCTCAACCTGCCCACGTGGTACGGACGCAACCTCGACGCGCTTCACGACTGCCTTACCGCGCTGAATACCGATACCGAATTACGTCTGCTTCACCCCGCCCGTCTGGAAGAGGCCCTAGGCGATTACGCCGTCAGCCTGCTGAACGTCCTGCGCGACGCCGCCGCAAAAAATCCGCGCTTCCGCGTCACGCTCGAATCCCGCTCGGAACGGGTTTGACGCGCTCAAATCCCCTTCCAAACTAATGTCATTAACTTTACGCGTAACCCCCCTAAATCCCCCCTTTCAGGGGGGACTTACAGGACTTGAAAGCGCTTTCAAGATTCGTTCTCCCGCCCCTGAAAGGGGAGGGGGACAGGGGGAGGGGTTTTCAAATGGCCTAAGTGAATGACATTATTTCCAAACGGGTACGAACGAACCGAAAGGAGTTACCGTTGTTTTTCCCTATGCCGCAATTTCCGCCGCTTCTCCCGGCGCTTGTGATTTACGTCCTCGCCGCCATTCTCCCCGCCGCCCTTTTGCTTCATTATATCTGCTGTCACGACGTGATAGAGCCGGAGCCGCCCGGACTGCTGTTTTTATTGGCGCTGTCGGGCGTCGGCGCCGCGCTTGTGGCCAGCGTACTGGAGGGCTTCGGCGAATGGTTTCTCAATCTCTTTCTCTATCAGGGCGACCCGCTTTACCCGATTCTGCTGGCGTTTCTCGTCGTCGCCACCGTGGAGGAAGGCGTCAAGTTTCTGTTCCTCAAAAATCAGACGTGGAACCATCCCGCGTTTAATTACCGCTTCGACGGCGTCGTGTATTCCGCGTTCGTATCGCTGGGCTTCGCCGCCTTTGAGAACATCTACTATATTTTCAGCTACGGCTTATCCGTCGCGCTCCCCCGCGCCCTGCTCGCCATCCCCGGACACCTGTCCTTTTCGGTCTTTATGGGCATGTACTACGGACGCGCCCGCCTCAAAGAGAATCGCCGCCATCATGTCAGCGCGCTGGTGAATCTGTGGGCCGGATACCTGATAGCGGTATTCCTGCACGGCTTCTATGACGCCTGCGCCATGTCCGGCACGGCCTTCGCTACCGGATTGTTCCTCGTATTCGTCGCGCTGATGTTCGCGGCGGCGCGGCGTACCATCAAGCGCGAATCCGAAACCGACCGCCCCATCGTGCGCGGCTTGAGGTGACTGCATGGAAATCGAACGTAAATTTCTGGTGTCGCGTCTCCCCGACGCCCTCGAACAGTACCCGCATGAGCGTATGGAACAGGCGTATGTCTCCGTTGACCCGCTCATCCGCATACGCCGCGCCGGGGAACGCTACATCTTAACCTGTAAAGGGCGCGGACTGCTCTCCCGGGAGGAGTTTGAAACCGATATGACGCCGGAGGCCTACGGGCGTCTGCTGGCGAAAGCCGACGGATTACGGATTGTCAAGGAGCGCTACCGAATCCCGCTGGGCGCGTATACTGCGGAACTGGACATTTTCGCGCCGCCGCTGGCCCCGCTGGTATTCGCGGAGGTGGAGTTTCCTACGGAGGACGCCGCGCAAGCGTTCGCGCCGCCGGACTGGTTCGGGCGTGAGGTGACGTATGACCCCGCTTATACCAACGCCGCGCTCAGTCGTGACGGCGCGCCGGATAGCTTTGGGAAGGAGTGAGGAGCACGGACTACAACCGAAACGACCTGCAAAGCGTCCTAACGTATATGCGCAATCAGTTCGGCGCGGGGGTATTTGAGGAGCCGTCGCGCATGGTTTCCATATTGCTTGACCTCGCGCCGGACTTGAAACGTGAGGGAAACGTACTGCGGCAGATGTCGGAGAAGGGCCTGTTACGGGAACTGCGCACGGCGTTAGAGAGCGGCGCGGAGTACGACCGCATACGGCTGACGGCAAAAAGCCGCCTGTGGCTGACGGATTATCTGATGTTGTCCGACGAGAAAGCGGACTATTTCATGACGGCCCTGCAAGCAGTATATAAGCCGGAATCTGTGCCGCCAACGCCGAAATCGCCGCCACAACCGCATATTATAACTCCAAAGCATACAAAAAACTGTACATGGACACTGGACAGTAACGGCGTTTTGACCATCTCCGGTAAAAACGAGATACAAAATTATGCTTTAGATAGCCTTCCTCCATGGTGTAAGCGCTCAGAAGGCATTTATTCTGTAGTGATACAACGCCCGATAACTTCAATCGGCGATTATGCCTTTTTTGGTTGCAAAGACCTGAAAAGTGCGCATATGCCTGACGGCGTGACATTCATTGGAAATTACGCTTTTTCCGGCTGTGAGAACTTAGTGAATGTGCGCATTCCAGATAGCGTGACTTCTATTGGAAATGACGCCTTTTCAGGCTGTAAAAATCTGAAAAACGTGCGTATTCCTAATAAATTGACTTCTATCGGAACTTCCGCATTCAATGGTTGCTCAAATTTAATGAGTATACAGATTCCCGAAACCGTGACTTCTATCGGAACATACGCTTTTTGGCGCTGTGAAAGTCTAAAGAGCGTTACCGTGCCAGCAAAAGCCAATATCGGCTGGAGTGCGTTTGATAGTTTTTATACAACTGTCATGCAATCTAAACCTTTGCCGACTACGCAACCACAGCCCACGCCAGCTAAGAAAAAGCAACAATCTACACAAAAACCAAAGGCTCAACCTGTTACGCCGCCTAAACCTACACCTCAACCTACAACGCCCAAAATCGCTACTATTGATTTTGGTCACACCGGAGACTGTATATGGACGCTGTATAACAATCATGCTCTCATTCTCAGAATTTCTGGACAAGGGCAGATGGGTACGTATAATCTCGTAGATAACTTACCTCCATGGAAGAACTATAGGCAAAAAATTGAGGTCGTAGTTATCGAACATGGCGTAACTTCTATTGGAAAGACTGCTTTTCTTGGTTGCACCAATCTGATAAGCATACTAATTCCTGATAGCGTGACTTCCATAGAATATTGCGCTTTCGCATTTTGTAATAAGTTGTCAAAAGCGACAATTCCCGACAGCGTGACTTTTATCGACAATTCAGCGTTCTTTAGTTGCTCTGGTCTAAAAAGTGTAACGATTTCCCATAACGTGACTTCTATTGGAGATTACGCTTTTCGGCACTGTCAAAATCTAAAGAACGTTACTATCCCGGCAAACGCTAAAATCGGCGAGGATGCGTTTGATAGTCATACCGTCGTCACACAGACTAAAGCGCAACCTAAGTCGATGACACCCCCGCAACCTGTAACCCCGCCCAAGCCGACGCTAAAACCGCAAAGCGGCACACCGCCTAAACCCATGCCCAAACCCCAACCTATTTCAACGCCGGAGCCCAAAGCAAAAATCATAAAAGCAGGCTACACAGGAAGTTGTAGATGGATATTGTACAGCAATCACGTTTTTACGATTTCTGGACAGGGTCAGATGGAACGGTATTCTCGAGATAACAATCCTCCATGGTGGAATTATAAAAAAAATATTGAGGTCGTAGTCATTAAGCAGGGCGTGACCTCTATTGGAAACAGAGCTTTCGCTTGTTGCTCTGCTTTAACAAGCGTGACAATTCCTGACAGCGTGACCTCTATTGAACACCGCGCTTTCGCTGATTGTACCAGTCTGACAAGCGTGACAATTCCCAATAGTGTGACTTCTATCACGAGTAGCGCTTTCTCTGGTTGCACTGGTTTAGCAAGCGTAACAATTCCTGATAGCGTAACTTCTATCGAGAGCTACGCTTTCGAGAATTGTTCTAAACTAAAGCAAGTAAACGTCGCAGGAACGACAAAGATTAAACTGTTTGCGTTTGACCGTCATACGCAAATCATACGCCGCTGACATTGACCGGAAAGGAGCGTAACCATGAACCGTGACGACGGGCCGCAACTGAAAATTTTCCAGCGTATGCGCAAGCAAAAGCCCTTGTCAGCGTCCGCGCAGACACAAAAGCCCGTGACGCCGTCCGCACAGAATCCGGCGGCGGCGGGGAAAGCCGGGGACTTGTCATGGACGCTGGACGCTCGCGGCGTTCTGACGATTGCGGGCGCGGGCGTCGTGGACGGCTTCACCGGGACGCCGTGGACGCCTGATAACGTCACGTCTCTTGTTATCCGCGACGGCGTGACGGGCGTCGGTCTGCTCGCCTTCTACGGTCACAAGAACCTGACAAGCGTCCGCGTTCCCGACAGCGTGACGCAAATCGGCGGTTGCGCGTTTCAGGACTGCGCCGCGCTCGAACGCGTCGAACTCCCCGACACGCTGACGTTTATCGGCGGTTCGGCGTTTCAGGGTTGCGCGAACCTGAAAAGCGTCACGATTCCCGACAGCGTGACGGACATCGGCGGGTGGGCGTTCCGCGACTGTCACGCGCTGAAACATATCCGCGTACCCGACGGCGTGAAGGAAATCGGCGACTTTACGTTCGCGTTCTGCAAGTCTCTGGAGCGCGTCGAACTCCCCGACAGCCTGACGCAAATCGGCGGGTCTGCGTTCGCGTTCTGCGAAAGCCTGACAAGCGTCCGCGTACCCGACGGCGTGACGGCTATCGGCGATTTCGCGTTTCAGTTCTGCGGAAAGCTCGCGGAACTGCGTCTCCCCGACGGCCTAACCTCTATCGGGGAGTTCGCGTTCCAGTTCTGCGGCGGCCTGACGGGTATCCGATTCCCGGACAGCTTGACGCAAATCGGCGATTGGGCGTTCATGAACTGTACGGGGCTGAAAAGCGTCAGCGTCCCGGCGGGCGTCGTGATGAACGCGAACGCCTTCGACCCGAAAACCGTCCTCACGCGTCGCTGAAACGTCTCCGCGCCGTAAAACGCAATGCCGCGAATGTCGAATTTTTCTCCGCGAAACGGCGGCGTTTTCCTTTACATTCGCAAACGGATGTTCTATAATGGAGGGAACGCGCTGGAAAGGAGCGGACGTATGGCGGCAAGACAGGAGAGTTGCAGTTTCACGGGACACCGCCCCGAGAAATTGCCGTGGGGAGATAACGAACGTGACCCGCGTTGTGAGGCGTTGCGACGGAGTATCGCCGACGCGCTGGAACTCGCGTATGAGGAGGGTTTCCGGCATTTTATTTGCGGTATGGCGCAGGGTTGTGACCTGTATTTCTGTGAGGCGGCGCAAAAGCTCAAGCGGACGCGTCCGGGCGTGACGATAGAGGCGGCGTTACCCTACGTCGGTTTCGCTGACCGCTGGGCGTCCGCGCAACGCGTCAAGTACGCGGAACTGCTCCGGGGTTGCGATAACGCCGTAGCGCTGTCGACGGTCTACACGCCGTACTGCGCCCTGCAACGCGACCGTTATCTGATTGACCACGCGTCGCTATTGCTGGCGGCCTACAACGGGACGCCCGGCGGGACGCGTTACACGATTGAATACGCGCTCAAACGCGGCGTGGAGGTGCGGTATCTGCCCATTGAGGACGCCGCCGACGCAATCGCGGAGGAGAACGACGCGTATGAGCCGCCGTTTTGACGCGCATTGCCCGGAATTTTCGCCCGACGCGCCGAATTTACGGTTGAAATCCGTCCGCGAATGCGCTATAATGGCGCTGATTAGTCCCGTCCCCGTATGGGCGGGTGGGCATGTAACAAACGCTAAGGAGTGGTAAGAAACTATGAGCTATTCTGTCAAGGACATCCGGAACGTCTGTCTGCTGGGCCACAGCGGGAGCGGTAAAACGGCCCTCGCCGAAAGTATGCTCTACGTAACCAAGGCTATCGACCGCATGGGCCGCGCCGCCGACGGCAATACCGTCTGCGACTCCGACCCGGAAGAGGTCAAGCGTCAGATTTCGCTGTCCGCCGCCGTCGCCCCGATTGACTATCAGGGTTGCCGGATTAACGTACTCGACGCCCCCGGCGCGTTTGACTTCGCCGGAGAGGTCATGGAGGCCCTCGCCGCCGCCGACGCCGCCGTTATCGTCTGCGCCGCCAAGGACGGCGTATCGGTAGGCGTGGAAAAGGCGTGGAAATACTGTGAGGAACGCGAGATTCCGCGCTTTATCTATGTTTCCCGTATCGACGAGGACAACAGCGACCCCGCCGCCACGCTGGAGGCCTTACGCGCCCGGTTCGGCAACAGCATTATTCCCTACGCCGCGCCGGACGGGAAGAACGTCCCCGCCGCTATCGCCGATTTGGTGGCGTCCGCCGAGGACGAACTGAAAGAGGCCGCCGCCGGGACGAGTGAAGAACTCATGGAAAAGTTTTTCGACACGGGCGACCTCTCCCCCGACGAGATGAAGCAAGGCTTGCGTCAGGCGGTACGCGAACACGCGCTCTATCCGGCGTTGTTCGGCTCCGCGATTAACAGTACGGGCACGGCGACGCTCTTGGACGCTATCGCGCACTTGGCGCCCAATCCCATGGAAGGCCCCGCGCCCAAAACCGAATCCGGCGACGCGTTCGCTATTACCCCCGACGGCGCCCCCGTTGCGTTCGTGTTCAAGACGCTCTCCGACCAGTACGGCAAGTACTCGTTCGTGAAAGTCCTCTCCGGCACGGTCACGCCCGATTTGCCGCTCTACAACTCCCGTACGGGCGCGACGGAAAAGTTAGGCCGTCTGTATTCCATGCGCGGCAAGAAGTCGACCGAAGTCAAGGAACTGATTTGCGGCGACATCGGCGCTATCGGCAAGATGGACAAGGTCAAGACGGGCGACACCCTCTCCGACGCCAAAGCCCCCGTTACCATTGCCCCGATTCCGTTCGCCGAACCGTGCTATTCCGTGGCTATCGTGCCCAAGACCAGAGGGCAGGAGGATAAAATTTCCCAAGGCCTTGCGCGTCTGAATGAGGAAGACCCGTCGTTCTCCGTGGGAAGCAACGCCGAAACGCATCAGATGGTATTGTCCGGCTCCGGCGATATGCAGATTGATGTGCTTGTCAGCAAGCTGAAAAGCCGTTTCAACGTCGAGGCGGAACTCAAGCCGACCCGCGTGCCCTACCGCGAGAAAATCCGCAAGACCGTGCAGAAGCAGGGACGCCATAAGAAGCAGACCGGCGGAAGCGGTCAGTTCGGTGACGTGTGGATTCGCTTTGAACCCAATCCCGACGAAGAGGATATGGTTTTCGCGGAAGAG
>JAFSOM010000037.1 GCA_017447005.1 Oscillibacter sp. | reverse complement strand
TTTCGCCGTGGAGGAACTTTTCAACGACAAGGCGAATCAGGCTTTGCTCTATAAGGAAGCCATGAAGTATTTCGCCAACATCCTGAACCCGTTCGCGCCGTTCGTCACGAAAAAGCTGGCGGAAATCGGAAAGCTGAACTTGCCCATTGACATTATCGCCCCTTCTCACGGCGTTATCTGGCGCGACAATCCCGGTCAGATTGTGGACGCCTACGCGAAATGGGCCGACGCCTATCAGGAAAATCAAATTACCGTGGCTTACGATACCATGTGGGAGGGAACCGCGAAACTGGCCCATGCCGTCGCCGAGGAAATCAGCCGTCAAAGCCCGGACACCGTGGTAAAGGTCTACAACATCGCCAAAACCGACAAGAACGAACTCATGACGGAAGTTTTTAAGTCGAAAGCGATTGCGGTCGGCTCTCCGACTTGCGTCAACGACATTCTCACCAGCGTGGCGGGGTGGCTGTCGTTTCTGAAAACGCTGAAATTCAAAGGCAAGAAAGCCGCCGCGTTCGGCTGTTACGGCTGGAGCGGCGAGAGCGTGAAGATTTTGCAGGAGAAACTCAAAGAGGCGGGCTTTGACGTGGCGGCGGCGTCCGTCAAATGCAACTGGAACCCGGAAGCGTCGGACTACGCCGCAATCGCCCCCATGGTCACGGAACTGCTTTCATAAGGCGGTATTTTCAAACGGGGAAAAGGGAGAATCTATCATGCGTTATTATGTCAATGATTCCTGTATCGGTTGCGGCCTCTGCGCCGGAACTTGTCCGGAAGTGTTCTCTATGACGGACGAGAACACGGCGAAAGCCATCACGGACGACGTGCCGGAAGAGTGTCTGGACAGCGCAGCCGAAGCCCGTGACGGCTGTCCGGCTGGCGCGATTGAGGAGGCGTAAGCGTGAGCGGGAAAATGTTCTGCTGGCAATGTCAGGAAACGGCGGGCGGTAAGGGTTGTACGGTTTCCGGCGTCTGCGGCAAAAAGCCCGATGTGGCGGCTATGCAGGATTTGCTGATTTACGTCACGAAAGGGCTGTCCTGCGTCGCAACGAGACTGCGCGGAGAGGGCGCGGAAGTCGGAAAAGACACCAATCATCTTGTGACCATGAATCTTTTCGTCACGATTACCAACGCCAACTTTGACCGCGAAGCGATTGAAGAGAAAATCCGGGATACGCTGTCCGCCAAACGGGAACTTTTAACGCGCCTGTCGAATACGGACGGACTGCCGGAAGCGGCCCTCTGGGACGGCAAGCCGGAGACGTTCGCGGAAAAGGCGTCGGAAGTCGGCTTGCTCGCCACGGAAAACGAGGACATCCGCTCTTTGCGGGAACTGATTCTTTACGGTCTGAAAGGGCTTGCGGCCTACTCCAAACACGCCAACGCGCTGTTGTATGACGATGAAAGCGTTGACGCGTTCATCCAGAAAGCATTGTCCGACACGCTCAACGATACTCTGACCGTTGACGACCTCATTGCCCTGACGCTGGAAACGGGCAAGTACGGCGTTGCGGGCATGGCTCTGCTGGACAAGGCGAATACGTCCGCCTATGGCAATCCTGAAATAACGACGGTAAATCTGGGCGTCCGAAACAATCCCGGCATTTTGATTTCCGGTCACGATTTGCGGGACTTGGAAATGTTGCTCGAACAGACGGCGGGAACTGGCGTCGATGTTTATACCCACTCGGAAATGCTCCCGGCGCACTATTACCCGGCGTTCAAAAAATATCCGCATTTCGCGGGCAATTACGGCAACGCGTGGTGGAAACAGAAAGAGGAGTTTGAAAAATTCCGTGGGCCGATTCTCATGACGACAAACTGCGTTGTCCCGCCCGCCGACACTTACCGTGACCGCCTCTGGACAACCGGGGCTGTCGGCGTTTCGGGTTGCCGCCATATTCCCGGCGAATACGGCGAAACGAAAGACTTTTCCGCGCTGATTGCACAGGCGAAACAGTGTCCGCCGCCGGAGGAACTGGAACAGGGAACTATTACGGGCGGATTCGCGCATGAGCAGGTTTTCGCGCTGGCGGACAAGGTCGTTGACGCGGTGAAATCGGGCGCTATCCGGAAATTCGTCGTCATGGGCGGCTGTGACGGGCGCATGAAGTCACGCGGCTACTATACGGAGTTTGCGGAGAAACTGCCGAAAGATGCGGTAATTTTAACCGCCGGGTGCGCCAAGTATAAGTATAACAAGCTCAATCTGGGCGACATTAACGGCATTCCCCGCGTACTGGACGCCGGACAGTGTAACGATTCCTATTCGCTGGCTCTGATTGCCTTGAAGTTGAAGGAAGTCTTTCAACTGGACGATATTAACGATTTGCCGATTGCGTTTAATATCGCGTGGTATGAGCAGAAGGCCGTGATTGTTTTGCTGGCGTTGCTGTATCTGGGCGTGAAGAATATCCATCTCGGCCCCACGCTCCCGGCGTTCCTTTCGCCGAACGTCGCCGATGTTCTGGTCAAAAACTTCGGCATTGCGGGAATTGGCGCGGTAGATGACGATTTGAACCTGTTCTTTTGGAATGCGTCCGCCTCCTGACGCGGTTGAAAATGAGATTCTTTCAGGACTGGCGTACAAACAAATCTCCCGGCTTTCCGGTTTGATTCCGCAACGTTGCGGAAATCATACGCCGGAAAGCCGAACAACGTGAAAGCCTCCAACGCGGCATTCTTCCTTTTCGCCCCGGTTACGCTGGCCTTAAGATTGCGCCCTTCCATCTTCCTGCGCGTCGCGTTCTTCCTGCGTTCCTTTTCATGAGAATTTCTCACGTCAGTTTGCTGTTTCTCTTATGCGCGTCATAACAAAAATCTATTGCCGGAGAGCTTGTTTTTTTTATCAGGATATGGTATCATGCAGTGACGCGCCGGACTGCCGTCCGTTGCGATTCTAAACTTGGAGGAAAGCTCTATGAATGTGAAAAAGGTTCTTGCGCTCTTGCTGTCTCTGTGCATGGCCCTGTCTTTAGCCGCTTGCGGCGGAGGCGGAGGCGGTGACGCCGCTTCCGGCGATTCCGGCGCGAAATCCGCCGGGGAAGTCTCGATTTTCTACTACACCTTCAACGACACCTATCTGTCCAGCGTCCGTTCCGCCATGGACGCCGCCCTCTCCGCCGCCGGAGTCAATTTCAATAACTACGACGGCAACAACATTCAAACCACGCAGACCGATTCCATCGACACCGCCATCGCAAAGGGCGCGTCCATCCTCGCCGTGAATCTGGTGGACACCGGCTCAAATGACGCCGCGCAGAACATTGTGGACAAGGCCAAGGCGCAAAGTATCCCGGTCGTGTTCTTCAACCGCTCCGTGGAAGAGTCCGTGGTTTCCAGCTACGACAACTGCGCTTTCGTCGGCACCGACTACACGCAGGCCGGCAAAATGCAGGGCGACATGATTGGTCAGTACCTTGTGGACAACTACGACGCCGTGGACCTCAACGGAGACGGCGTGATTTCCTATGTCATGTTCAAGGGCGACGAGGCCAATCAGGAGGCCATTTACCGCACGCAGTACGGACAGGAGAACGCCGACGCGGTTCTCGCCGCCGCCGGGAAGCCCGCCCTGAAATTCTATGACGACACCAACTCTAACCGCTATCTGGTAGACCAGAACGGCGCGTGGTCGGCGCAGGCCGCTACCGACTATATGCAGACCATTCTTTCCCAGTATTCCGAGGCCAATAACAATATGCTGGAACTGGTTATCGCCAACAATGACGAAATGGCCCTTGGCGCGATTGCCGCGCTCCAGAACGCCGGGTATAACTCCGACGGCAAGACGGTTATCCCCGTGTTCGGCGTGGACGCCACCGACGCCGCCCGCGCCGCCATCGACAACGGCAGTATGATTGGCACCATCAAGCAGGACGCCGAAGGCATGGCCAACGCTATCGTGACCATCATTACCAATTTCCAGAACGGCGCCGACAAGTTTGACGGCATTGACCCCAGTTATCTGGAGGGTACGTGGCGCGTCAATATCCCCTACTCCGTCTACACCGGAGAATAACGCTCACCGAACAGCTCGGAGTGTCCCGGGATTCCCGGGGCGCTCCGTCCCCATTCCGCGATAACAGGAGGGATACATTTGTCTAACAATCCAACCGCGAAAGACACGGTTCTTTTGCGCATGGAGGGCATAACAAAGTCGTTCCCCGGCGT
>JAFSOM010000036.1 GCA_017447005.1 Oscillibacter sp. | reverse complement strand
TCTGGAAGTCGGAACCCTCGTCGGGCACGCCCACGGCCCCGATAGACGCCCCCAGCGGAATGCCCATATCCTCGCCCATCAGCTCTTTGGCGGAGGCAAGCAACATCTCGTTGATTTGCCGCGACTTCTGCGCGATTAGCTCCTCGTCGTGGGCGTCGCGGCAAAAGACGATGAACTCGTCGCCGCCGATACGTCCCGCCACGTCGGATGTACGGATAACCGAGCGCAGAATCTCCCCGAAACGAATCAGAACCTTGTCGCCCATGGCGTGACCGTAGAGGTCGTTGACAAGTTTGAAACTGTCCAAGTCCACCATCATGAGGACGCCGCTTTCGTGGGCGCAGACTTCCGCAAGCGTCTTTTGGGCGAAGGCCTTGTTAAGTAACCCGGTCATGGGGTCGGTTTCCAGCACGGTACGCAGGCCGCGGATTTTTTCGGCGGTCTCAATCTGTCTCATGGCGTTGTCGATACGCCGTAAGAGAACTTCCGGCTTGAAGGGCTTGCGGATATAGTCAATGGCGCCGGCTTCCAGACCGCGGCTCTCGCTTTCCTCGCGCTCGTCGGCGGTGATAAAGACAAAGGGGATGACTTCCTCGGTTTGCTCCTGAAGCTCCCGTTGTAGTTCCAGACCCGTCATATCCGTCATATAGAGGTCGGAGAGAACCAAGTCGGGCTTTTCGGTTTTGTAAAGCTCCATGGCCTCTTTGCCGGAGGACGCGCTGACGATTTGATATTTGATGGAAAGGATTCCGCTGGTCACTTTCCGCATAAAGGACGCGTCGTCAACGATTAAAATTTTCTTCAAAATTCCTCACCTCACGGAGAGCGTCGCCGCTCCCTAGCTTCCACAGGTAATACTATACCATATCCGGCGCGGCTTTCGCAAGAGCGTTTTTCGATTTCGTGGCGGAAAAATACAAATTTTTGCAAGCGAAAAAACAGGGAAAAATTGGAGACCAAAGAAAAAGTTGCACAAAAAATTATAAAAAACGATACTTTTATAAAAAATATGCCGAAAATAACATCGAAAAGTTCGTTCCACCCCCCCCCGAAAATTTTGCTTGCATTCGCGCTTTCTTTATGCTATGATACAAAGAAACGGTTTTTCCCGGAAAAAACGCGCTGTCTCCTCAGATTGCATACAATTCATTTCCGCGAAAAAGAAGGATGTGATTTCGCGTGGATGGTTCCAATAAGAAAGATGAAATTTTGCCCTGCTACATCTCCCCGTTGGGCGCGTGGGCGCTCTCATTCGGCTGCGCGGTGGGCTGGGGCGCGTTTATTATGCCCGGCACGACCTTTCTGCCGATTGCCGGGCCGTTAGGCACGCTTATCGGCCTGCTCATCGGCGGCGCGCTCATGCTCGTTATCGGCATGAACTACCACTACATGATGGACCGCTACCCCGACGCCGGAGGCACTTACACCTATAGCAAGAACATATTCGGCTATGACCACGGTTTTTTGAGCGCGTGGTTCCTCGTGCTGGTCTATATCGCTATCATGTGGGCGAACGCGACGGCCCTGCCGCTGATATTCCGTAACCTCTTCGGCGGCCTGTTTCAAGTGGGCTTCCACTACCAGATTGCCGGGTACGACGTGTATCTCGGGGAGGCTATGCTGTCGCTGGCGGCGCTGGAAATTTTCGGCTTCCTGTCGATTCGCGGCGGAAAATTCGCCGTGCGCGTACAGACGCTCATGGCCCTCATTCTGCTGGGCGGTATCCTGATTGGCGGCGGCGCGATGGTTTGTCACCACGCCGGACACCTTGCGGAAGGGCGCGGACTTTATCACTTCCAGCCCGCCTTTGCGCCGAATCATAACCCGTTCGCGTCGGTTTTTAATATTGTGGCCCTCGCGCCGTGGGCCTTCGTGGGCTTTGAGTCCATTTCCCATTCGGCGGAGGAGTTCAAATTCCCCGTGAAAAAAACCTTCCTAATTATGTTCGTTTCCGTTGTCACGGGCGCACTCGCCTATACGGTTCTGGCGGAACTGGCGGTCTCCGTGCTTCCTGCGGGCTACAGCCATTGGGATACGTATATCGCCGATATTGGCAAACTCAGCGGCTTGAAAGGCATTCCCGTCTTTTACGCCGTGCGGTCGCTCTTAGGCGAAACCGGACTAGCGATTCTATTTGTCACGCTACTTGGCGCCGTGGTTACGGGGCTTCTGGGCAACTCCATCGCCGCGAGCCGTCTTATCTACTCCATGGCGCGGGACAATCTGCTCCCGTCGTGGTTCAGGAAACTGAACAAAAACGACGCCCCCGAAAACGCGATTCTCTTCATTATGGCCATTTCCATTCCGATTCCCTTCTTTGGCCGTACCGCTATCGGGTGGATTGTGGATGTCAACACCATCGGCGCGACAATCGCCTACGCCTATACCTCCGCCGTCGCCTACAAAGTCGCCAAGGACAACGACAATCTCGGCGTACAGGTCACGGGCATGATTGGCATGGTCATTTCCGTGATGTTCTTCCTGTATTTCCTCGTGCCGAACTTTATGACCGTCAGCGCCCTGACCACCGAATCGTATTTGATTCTCGTCGCGTGGAGCGTCGCCGGGTTTCTGTTCTTCCGTTACATCTTCGAGCGCGACACCAAACAGCGTTTCGGAAAATCCACCGTCGTCTGGCTGTCGCTTCTGTTCCTTATCCTCTTTATCTCTACGCTGTGGGTTCGTGAGGCCACGCAGGATACGACCCGCGTCGTTTTGAACAACTTGAGCGACTACAACTATCAGGAACTCGGCGAACACGGCGTGGCCCTGTCGCCTACGGAACAGTTGGACACCGCTTATTACATCCAGAGCCAAATGGACGAGGTCAGCGACTCTCTGCTTAGAAACAGCATGGCGCAAATGGCCCTTATCGGCGTCTCGCTCTACATCATATTCCACCTTTACGCGCTCATGCAGAAGCGCGAAAAGGATATGGAGATACAGAAATTGCAAGCCGAACGGAGCAACAAGGCCAAGAGCACGTTTCTGTCCAACATGAGCCACGACATCCGCACGCCCATGAACGCGATTATCGGCTACACGACGCTGTCGCAAAAGGAAGTCGGCATTCCGCCGAAAGTCTCCGAATACCTGACGAAAATCGACGCGTCCAGCCGTCATCTGCTCGCGCTTATCAATGACGTACTGGAAATGAGCCGTATCGAGAGCGGGAAAATGGAACTGGAGCCTGTCAAGTGCAATCTCGTACAGGCCATGGGCGAAGTCAAGGATTTGTTCACGACGCAGATGGAAACCAAACGTATCCGTTACGACGTGACCGCCGACGGCCTGACGAACGCCGCCGTACTGTGCGACGTGAACCGCCTCAACCGCGTCCTGCTGAACCTCATCAGCAACGCCTACAAGTTCACGCCGGAGGGCGGAAGCGTCACCGTGACCCTCACGCAGACCGCGCCCGTCAACGAGGACGGCAAAGCCGCTTACGAGTTGCGCGTGAAAGATACCGGAATGGGCATGAGTCCAGAGTTCGCCGCGAAAGTCTTTGAGGCCTACGAACGCGAACGTACAAAGGCCGTGGACAACATCCAAGGCACCGGATTAGGCATGGCAATCACAAAAAGCATTGTCGACCTGATGGGCGGTACAATTGACGTGCAGACCGAAAAGGGCAAGGGAAGCGAATTTATCATCCGCGTGGCGTTCCCGATTGTCGAGGAGGCGCCGGAAACCGATAAGGCGCAAGGCGGCGAAGGTCAGGCGCCCGAAATCGACTTCAGCGCAATCAAACTTCTGCTCGTGGAGGATAACGAAATCAACCGCGAAATCGCGGAAATATTGTTGGAAGACGCCGGATTCCAGCTTGACAGCGCCGAAAACGGGAAAATCGCCGTGGAGAAAATCGCGGCGTCGCGTCCGGGCGATTATCAGCTTGTCCTTATGGATATTCAAATGCCCGTGATGAACGGTTACGAGGCCACGAAACACATTCGCGCCTTGTCGAATCCCGACCTTGCCAATATCCCCATTGTCGCCATGACCGCCAACGCCTTTTCGGAGGACATACAGGCCGCTAAGGACGCCGGGATGAACAGCCATATCGCCAAGCCGATTGACGTTCCCAAGATGATGGCCACGTTAGAGGAAATTTTGCGTTAAATAGATAGAAAGAAAGCTGGTGGAGGAATCATGAAACGCGTATGGCCCCGCGTCATTGCGGCGGGCGGCGTTCTCATCATGCTTGCGGCTCTCTATTTTATGTTCGGGACGGGGCAAACTTACAAGTCCCTGACCCAAGACGACGCCGCCAGAATCATGGAAAATGACCCCGACTGCCTGATTGTGGATGTCCGCACGCAGACCGAATACGACGGCGGACACATCCCCGGCGCGGTGTGCGTACCCGTGGACGACATCCGCAACGGCGACTTTCACGCCCTGCCGGATAAGTATCAGACGCTCCTAATCTACTGTTACGCCGGACGCCGCGCCGCCGACGCCGCGAAAATCCTGACCGCCGCGGGCTATCGCAACGCTTACGAGTTCGGCGGCATTGTCGACTGGAAAGGCCCCGTCACAGACCCGTTGCCCGTCGAACCCGACGCCAGCGAAACCGCGTCCTGAGCGACGCAATCGAACGCCGTACCCGTTCCCCGGGCGCGGCGTTTTTCCCGCTGTACGGCGCGGGATTTCATGATATTGACCAGCGCCGCGCCAATCCGGGCCTGTAAAATTATGAAAAAGCGCTATTTGCAAACGCCTATTATCGAGATATACTGATAGGAATTTCCGGGGACGTGAGAGGAGGAATCCGTCATGAAGCGCATTTTAACCGTACAGGACATTTCCTGCCTTGGCAAGTGTTCCATCACAATCGCCCTGCCGACGCTCTCGGCCATGGGCGTTGAGACGGTCATTCTGCCGACGGCGGTGCTGTCCACCCATACCATGTTCAAGAACTTCACCGTGAAAGACCTCACCGACCAGTTAATCCCCATCGCGGAACACTGGAAGAGCGAGAATGTGCAATTCGACGCCATTTATACCGGGTATCTGGGGAGCGCGGAGGAAATCGAAATCGCAAAGCGCATTTTCGATATGTTCGGCGGCGACGATACGCTGATATTCGTTGACCCGGTTATGGGCGACAACGGCAAGCTCTATCCGGCGTTTGATATGCAATATGCCGCCCTTAACGCGGGTTTGTGCGGATACGCCGATATTATCGTCCCGAACATCACGGAGGCCTGTCTGATGACGGGCACGGAGTACCGCGAAACCTACGAGCGGGACTATATCACGGACTTATTGCGCAAACTCGCCGCGCTGGGGCCGGAAGTGTCCGTGCTGACGGGCGTCTCGCTCTCGCCGGGGAAAACGGGCGTCATGGGCTATGAGCGGAAAAACGACCGCTTTTTCCAGTACCAGAACGACCGCGTGGACGCCGCCTATCACGGTACGGGCGACTTGTTCTCAAGTTCCTGCGTGGGGGCGATTATGCGCGGAAAGACGCTGGAAGAATCCATGCAAATCGCCGCCGACTACACCGCGCATACGATTCGCGTCACGCTGGACAATCCCGCCAAACCGTGGTACGGCGTCGACTTTGAAAAGACGTTGCCCGATTTGATTCGCGCCCTCGAAAAGTAAGGAACTGCAAGCTGAATAACCCACTAAATTCTCTCTTTCAGGGTGTTCGCGTTAAGCTAAATCAAATTCGCCCTCATCCGGCGCTGCGCGCCACCTTCCCCCGTTCCGGGGGAAGGCAAAGATTGAGAGCGTAATCTTTAGAATACCTTGCGGGGTTGCGCCCCAAGTCGCCCCCCGGAACGGGGGGCGATGTCACGAAGTGACAGAGGGGGGAAAACGCCCCTACCCCTGAAAGGGGAAGGCTTTTAATAAAATAGGCCGCCGCCTTCCCGTAACTGCGCGGGAGGGCGGCGAAATCGTCATTTCCGACAATCTTTCCGCGTATCTTTCCATGGAAATCCGGCACAGTTCATCCCAAAAAGCGCTTGCCAAACCCCGCGCCGTTTTGTATAATAGGCGAGGTCATGAGAGGAGGAATCGCAATGCCGCGGAATCTTGCGAGAACGTTTTCCGTAAAGCGCCCTTTCTTTCATGATTTCCTGTGTTGACCGGCTTCTATTGCCGGCGTTTTTATGCCCGGTGACGGGAGACGCGGAAAGGAGACATTGCATGAACGA
>JAFSOM010000359.1 GCA_017447005.1 Oscillibacter sp. | reverse complement strand
GTTGGTCAACGACCGGAAGCGGCGCGTTGGCTCAGGTTGCCGCGCTTTCTATCAATGGAGAGCTTCATAACTGGTTGCTGACTAATTATTTGCCCTCCATTTCAAATCGTTCCGCTTAAATGTTCAACCGCTCAGGTGGAAGTTTTTTTGGAGGCGTTTCATATGCCCGATATGACGGAACTGAAAGAACGGCGTGATTTCCGCAAGGCTGTGTTAAGCAATCTGCGCGTGGCCTATATCAATCTCGTGAAGGGCGGCGTCAAGTCGTATATGATTGACGACCGCCAACTGACGCGCCTTGACCTTCCGGAACTGAAAAAGGAAATCAAGGAACTGGAAGAGGAAATTGACGCGCTCGACGTGGAAATCAGCGGGAAGCGTCCGCGCAAGGCGTTCGCCGTGGTTCCGCGTGACTGGTAGAAAGGAAGTGGACGCTATTTATCGTGACCGAAGAAGCGGATTATTTCTGCCGGAAAGCGTCCGTCCGCAGGCCAAGGGTTACAGCGAAGCGGGCGCGAGCCGTACCCGGCGTTCTCTGAAGAGCTTTACCGCCCGTTCCGGCTCCCCCAACGAGGACATCCATTGGAACAACGCCACGCTGCGCCAGCGCGGACGGATGCTGTATATGTCCGCGCCCGTCGCCGCGTCCGCAATCAACACCAACCGCACGAAAGTTGTCGGCGTCGGGCTAACGCTCAAAAGCAGTATCGACCGGGACGCGCTGGGCCTGACGCCGGAAATGGCGAAAGCGTGGCAAAGGCGCACGGAGAAAGAGTTTGAATTGTGGGCAAGTCAGAAATCACGCTGTGACGCCACCGGAATGAACAATTTCGCGGGCATTCAACAGTTGGCGCTTGTTTCGTGGCTCATGAGCGGGGACTGTTTCGTGCTGTTCAAGCGCGTAGCTGGACGCAATCCGAAAGTCAACCCGTATTCCCTGCGCCTGCATTTGATAGAAGCCGACCGTGTGAGTACGCCAGACCATTCCTATGGTTACGGCGTTACGTCCGGGCCGTTTTACTCTATGACCGACGGGAAGAACGAAAAGACCGGAAACCGGATTTATGACGGCGTGGAGGTTGACGGCAACGGTCTGGCCGTGGCCTACTATATCCGCAATACTTACCCTTATCAGCTTGTCCACGAAGAAACGAAATGGACGCGGGTGGAGACTTACGGAAAACGGACGGGCTTTCCGAACATCCTGCACATCATGTCCAGCGAACGCCCCGACCAGTACCGGGGCGTGACGTATCTCGCGCAGGCGATTGAGCCTATCCTTCAAATGCGCCGCTATACCGATTCCGCGCTGATGATGGCCCTTGTGCAGAGTTTCTATACGGCATGGATTGTCACGGAATCAACCCCCGACCAAATGATATTTAACGAAACGGGAGCCGGGGACATTGCCGGGATTCCGGGCGCGAATCCCATGGAGGAAAACCTGTCGCACAGCGAAAACGAGTATGAAATGGGGCCGGGCACGGTCAATCAGTTAAAGCCGGATGAAAAAATAGAGTTTGGCAATCCGACTATGCCCGTCGCGGGATTTGACGAGTTTATCAAGACGTTCTGCAAGCTGATTGGCGCGGGTCTGGGAATCCCGTATGACGTGCTGATTAAGGAATACAACTCTTCCTATTCGGCGGCGCGGGGCGCGTTGATGGACGCGTGGGACGATTTCCGTATGCGCCGGACATGGCTCGTGGATGACCTCTGCCAGCCCGTTTACGAAACGTGGCTTGCGGAAGCCGTAGCGCGTGGACGCGTTATCGCGCCTGGATTTTTCGATGACCCGCTCATCCGCGCCGCGTGGTCGGGGGCGCGCTGGATTGGCCCGGTACAGGCCTCTCTTGACCCGCTCAAAGAGGTGAAAGCGGCGGTTACGCAAATTCAAAACGCGCTGAAAACTCACGAACAGGTCGCCCGTGAAATGGGCGGCGGAGACTGGGACGAAAATGTGGAGCAACTCGCGGACGAAATGGCGAAGCTGTCGGAAGCCGGAGCAGTCCCCACGAATTTGGACGCTGACGAAGACGACGGCGAAGGAGATGATGGCAATGCCGGGGAATAACAGCAGGGCGTTCGTTGTGGAACGCCAACAGGAACGGATGGAAATTACCCTTTACGGGGAGATTGTCGAACGGCGTCCGGAGGACTGGACGGGCAAGGCCGAAGAGGGGGAGTACATCGTACAAAGCGAGTTTCTCGACGCCCTGTCCGGCGTTTCCGGCGTTCAGTCGCTCCATCTCCGTATCAACAGTATCGGCGGCGACGCGGGCGTCGCCTTGCTGATTCACAACCGTCTGCGGGAACTCGCCGACAGCGGCGTGAAGCTGTCCTGTACGGTGGACGGCGTGGCGATGAGCGGCGGCAGTCTGATTATGTGCGCCTGTGATAACGTGTCCGTGAATCCCGCGAGCCTGATTATGATTCATCAGGCCAGCGTGTTTCTGTTCGGCGGCTATAACGCCGTGGAACTGCGGGAAACCGCTTCCGCCTGTGAAAAATGGGACGAAGCGCAAGCGAGTATTTATCAGCGCAAAACCGGATTGGAACAGGAAAAAATCCTCGGCATGATGAAAAATACCACCTATATGACCGGACAGGAAGCGGTTGAGAAGGGCTTTGCGGATGAGCTTGTGACGGACGCGGAGCCTTTGGAAATCGCCGCGAGCGCGGACAGGGCGCGGCTGATTGTGCGCGGGCGGTCGTTCCCGCTCCCGCACGGGATGTCCGCGCCGGATTCCGTCCCCGAACAAACGAAACGGATTGGAGGAGATACGATGATAAGGAATTACAGTGATTTCAAAGCGGAAAACCCGGAATTGGCGCAACAGCTTGAACAGGAAGTTCTGTCCACTGCGTCCGCCGCGCAAACGTCGGCGGAACAGGAACGGGAACGCCTTCAGGCTATTGACAAGGTAGCGGAGTTTTGCCCGCCCGAAATCGTACAGGAAGCCAAGTACGGCGAAAAAGCCTGTTCCGCGCAGGAAATGCTTTTCCGGGCGGCGGAAAGAGCCAAGGAACAGGGACAGAAATTTCTCGCTGACCTGACCGCCGACACGCGGGCGTCCGGCGTTCAGGATGTGACGGCGGAACCCGGCGCAACGGAGCCGGACGATAACAGCAGGGCAACCGTGGAGGCGAACGCGAAAGCCGCCGTTGCGCGGTATATGAAAGCGAAGGGAGGCGCGTCGAAATGAGAAAAGAGCTTGTGAGCGTACTCGGTTCGTCCAATGTGGACAATCTGATTGCGAAGCTGACGCCAACGGCGGAGACGTTCGGCATTCAGGTCAAGGCCGGAGAGGGCGAACTGGCGCGGGGAACGGCGTTAGCCGTGACCGCCGCCGGAACCTATGAGGTTCTCGGCAAAACCAGCGGCGCGGTCGCGTCCTGTATACTCGCCGACCCGGTGGACGCGTCCGGCGAAACCGCCGTGACCGCCGTGGCCTACCGTTCCGGCAACTTCAACCGCGCCGCGCTGATTGTCAAATCCGGCTATACCATGACGGCGGCGGATGAGGACAATCTGCGCAAGTACGACATCATCCTGACCGATATGATGGACTGAAAGGAGGGTTTTCAATGCCGCTTGACATCTATTCGACCTACTTCATGCTCGCGGCGGTTCGGGAAATTCCGCTGGAGCATACCTTTTTCAAAGACCGCTATTTCCCCACCAATCAGGCTATGGACATTTTCGCTACGTCCCGCGTTCTGGCGGATTACAAGCAGGAGACCCGCAAGGCCGCGCCGTTCGTCGTTCCGCGCATCGGCTCCATTCCCGGAAGCCGCGAGGGATTCAGCACGGCGGATTTGGAACCGGGCAACATCTCGATTTCCATGCCGCTGACGCTCGACCAGTTGAAAGGGCGCGGTTTCGGGGAATCGCTCATGTCGGGAATGTCGCCGGAAGACCGCGCCGCGCAGTATCTCGTG